>NZ_JABWRO010000010.1:0-65712 GCF_014268985.1 Pseudomonas sp. RW10S2
CTGCCCCTGCAGGCTCAAGGGCGCCTAGCGGCCCCGGCGCCGCGACACCCGCGCCTCGATGTTCTTGCGTCCGATCAGCAGCGCCGGTTTCTCGGTCACTGGCTCATCGGCCAGCCACTTGTACATCACCAGGCAATCCACCAGCCCCAGTGCTGCATGACGAAATGCCTTGGGCAGGCGCCCGACGGTCTCGAAACCGAGCTTGTGCCACAGCCCCACGGCGACCTCGTTGCTCGCCACTACCGAATTGAACTGCAAGGCCAGAAAACCCTCCTGGCGCGCCAGCTTCTGCGAGTGCTCGCACATCAGCCGTGCCACGCCACGTCCGCGTGAACGGGGTGTGACCATGTATCCGCAATTGCCCACGTGCGCGCCCGGGCCTGCGGCATTGGCCTTGAGGTAGTAGGAACCGAGCAGCTCGCCATCCTCTTCGGCCACCAGGGTGTGCAACGGAAACTCCAGCCACAGCGTGCGCGCCTGCTCCTGCGACATCTGCGGGTCGTATGCGTAGGTCTCGCGCGCCTGGACGATGGCCTGGAAGGTCGGCCAGAAACGTTCGAAGTCTTCCGGGGTCATGGGGCGAATGTGGATCATGTCGGTTCCTGCTCGGGCTGGGCCGGCAAGTCTGGGTGTATGGGCGCCGTCATGCAAGTGCTGCGGCGCCCGAGCGCCTCAACTGCCGGCCTTGCCGACCGCATCCAGCGCCCGTGCCGAATACACCAGGGCAGCGCCCGCGTTCATGGCCACGGCCACGCCCAGGGCTTCTGCGATTTCCTCGCGGGTGGCACCGTGCTTGACCGCCTGCTGCGAGTGCACGGCGATGCAGCCGTCGCAGCGGGTGGTCACTGCCACGGCCAGGGAAATCAGCTCGCGGGTCTTGGCGTCGAGGTGGTTGGTCTTGGCGCCGGCAGCGCTGGCGGTGGCGTAGCCGGCCACGGTGTCGGGGGAAAGCTGCTTGAGATCGCCGATGCCGGCCATCAACTGCTTACGGTAGGCGTCCCAGTCCATCATGCTCATCGTCTTCACCTTGTCAGGTTGGCAACAGGAGCTTTCAGGCTAGTCGAAGATGGGGGGAAGGGCGGGCCTCTTCGCCGAGGGGCTAGGAGGCCGCAGGAAGTGTCAGATGTAGATGAACAGCAGCACCAGTGCTGCCACCACGGCCCACTTCTCGAGGTAGTAGCGGGTGCGGTTGCGTTTCTTCATGGCCTTGCCACGTTCGCGGATCTTGTAGATGCGCGTGAACAGACGGTTGATGCCGCCTGTCTTGTCGTTGGCATCGTTGGGTGCGGCAGCTGCGGCCATGACGTTGCGGCTGAACCAGCGGTTGAAGGCGCTTGCCCAGCGGTATTTCAACGGGCGCTCGACGTCGCAGAACAGGATGATACGGTTGTGCTCGGTGGTATTGGCCGCGTAGTGGATGTAGGTCTCGTCGAAGATCACCGCCTCGCCGTCGCGCCAGGAATACTTCTCGCCGTCCACGTCGATGTAGCAGCCATCGTCGTTCGGCGTGTCCAGGCCCAGGTGGTAACGGTACGAGCCGGCATAGGGGTCACGGTGGCGAACCAGCTTGGCTCCCGGCGGCAGGGTGGCGAACATCGCCGCCTTGACCGTGCCGATGCCTTGCAGCAGTTCGGTGGTGCGTGGGCACAGGGTCATCGCCGAGGGATGGCTCTCGCCGTACCACTTCAGGTAGAAGCGCTTCCAGCCGGTCTTGAAGAAGGAATTGAAACCAACATCATCGTAGTTGTCGGATTTCTTGATCTCGCCAGCGTGCAGCAACTGCTGGGCTTCTTCGCGGATTTCCTGCCAATGGTCCTTGAGCGGCTGCAGTTCGGGGAACGATTCCACGGGCAGGTAGGGCTTGGCCGGGTGCTTGGAGAACAGGTACAGGAAACTGTTGACCGGGGCGAGGAAGCTCGAGTGGTCGCCCAACTGACGAGTCAGCTTGTGGCGAACGCGACCGCGCAGGTGAACATAGGCGATCGAGAGGACGAAGATCAGTACGAGTGCGATTTTCATGGACGGTTACTTGTCGAATAAAAATGGCCATGCGCCATGGCTGTAGCCCGCCAGCATAAACAATCGAGTCGCCAGTTTGTACATAATGTTGTTACATCGCTTTGGACCAAGGTGGAATGGTCGGCAGTCTGCGCAAACGATTCAACCCGGCGGCTTGGTGAATCGACACGTCACCCGGTTCTTTGGCTGATCAAGGAGTTTCCGATGGTTCAGGATGCACGCCCAAGCGGTGCGCCCTTCAAGCGCCTTTTCTTTGCCCTGGATTTGCCCGAGGCTCAGCGCCGGGCCGTTGCCCAGTGGCGCCGTGAGTTGGGGTTGCGGGCCGGCAAGCCGGTACCGGCCGAGAATTTTCATGTGACGTTGCTGTTCCTGGGCGATGTGGATGCCGCCCTGGTGCCGGCGCTGTGCGCTGCGGTAGACGGCATGACGCCTCGTGGGACCGGGGCGCCGATACGCCTGCTGCTCGACCGTCTGCAGGTGTGGCGACGTGCTGGTGCACTGGTGCTCGAACCTGGCGAGACACCCGCCAGCCTGCGCCAGCTGGTCTACGGCCTGGAGCAGCGGGTACTGCCGCTGGGCATCGCCGGGCAGGCCCGTGACTATCGTGCGCACCTGACCTTGTCGCGGGACTTCCAGGGGCCGCCGCCCGAGGCTGGCCAGGCGCCGGAGTTTCTTCTCGATGCCCGCCGGTTCGGTCTTTATGAATCGCGCAAGGGGCGTTACTGGCCGCTGGCAGAGTGGCCCTTGGGCGCCGCCGAGGCATTGTCACAGGCAGCGGCCTCGGGGAGGTCGAGCCAGGGCTGGCCAAAGCGGAACTGAGCGCCGGCATCGTGGCGATGGTCCGTCGCCAGGCCTGAGAGCCGGGTCATACCGGCAGGCTGCGGTAGGGCAGTTCGTCACCTGGGCTGCGGGCGAATTCGCGCTTGTACTCGCGGCTGAACTGCGACGTGCTCTGATAGCCTACGCGGTGCGCCACCTGGGCTACACCCAGGCTCTCGCCGATCAGCATCTGCTGCGCCTTGAGCAGCCGCAGGCGCTTGAGGTACTGCATCGGCGCCAGTTCGGTGCAGCGCTTGAAGTGTTCGTGGAAAGTCGAAACGCTCATGTTGGCGCGGCTGGCCAGCGCTTCGACACTCAATGGCTCGGCGTAATGGTCGCGCAGGTAGGCGAGCACGACGCCGATGCGGGCAAAGTGCCCCTGCTGTTCGACCAGTGCCCGCAACACGCCGGCCTGCGGGCCGCGCAGGGCGGTGTACAGCACCTCGCGCACCCGTGTCGCCCCCAGCATTCTGGCATCCAGTGGGTCCTGCAGGCATTCGAGCAGCCGCTCGACGCTGGCGCGCATCGGTTTATCCAGCGCCGCCGAACTCATCGACTGCGGCGTCTGCGCCTGTACTGCCGGGTCTGGTGGCAGGGCCATGTTCTGCACCAGTTCGCTGAGCACGTTGCGGTCGATGCTCACGGCCACGCCGAGCATGGGTGCCTGGGGTGTGGCGAAGGTTTCGCACATGAAGGGCACTGAAAGCGCCTGGATCAGGTAATGCCCGGCACCGTACTCCAGCGTGCGCGGCCCCAGGCGTGCGAGCTTGCTGCCCTGGGCGATGATGATCAGGCTCGGCTCGTAGATCTGCGGGCTGCTGGCCACGTAGTGGTCCCACGACAACACCTGGACCTGGGGCAGGTAGGTGTCGACGAATCCGGGGCGCGGGGCGAGGGCGCGAATCAGCGAGCAGAGGGGGGCATTGGCGTCGACGTGTTGGGTCAGTTGCATGGCAAACCAGTGACAGAGAATCAGACACTGGCATCTTCGCAGATTGACAGTCCAGCGCCAGATTGCTTCGACCAACTCCGGAGAATCAGGCACGAATGCCGGAGGATCGGCTGTGGGCCTGGCCCGTTTCGATGCGCAGAATGCGTGGCCTGAATCGTTTCAACATTGCGAGGTCCAGAGCATGTACACCGCCATCGGTTATGCCGCCCAGTCTTCCACCGCGCCCCTGGCGCCCATGACCTTCCAGCGCCGCGGCCTGCGCCCGGACGACGTCGCCATCGAGATCCTCTACTGCGGCGTATGCCACTCCGATATTCACCAGGCCCGCAATGAGTGGGGCATTGCCGTCTACCCACTGATGCCCGGCCACGAGATCGTCGGCCGCGTCACCGCTGTGGGCGAGAAGGCCGGCAAGTACCAGGTCGGTGACCTCGTCGGTGTCGGCTGCATGGTCGACTCCTGCCGCCATTGCGAGGCTTGCCGACAGGACCTGGAGCAGTATTGCCTGGAAGGGCCGACCCAGACCTATGCCACTCCCGACCGTATCGACGGCAGCAATACCCTGGGTGGCTACTCCAGCAGCATCGTGGTCAGCGAGCACTTCGTTCTGCGTATCCCCCAAGGGATGGACCTGCCGAGCGCCGCGCCGATCCTCTGCGCGGGCATCACCACTTACTCACCGCTCAAGCACCACGGTGTGGGGCCTGGGCACAAGGTCGGCGTGCTGGGCATGGGCGGCCTGGGCCACATGGGCATCAAGTTCGCCAAGGCCCTGGGCGCCGAGGTGACACTGTTCACCCGCTCCCCGGCCAAGGCCGAGGAAGCCCGCCGCCAGGGCGCCGATCATGTCATCGTCTCCACCGACGAGGCGCAGATGCGCGAGGCAGCAGGTCGTTTCGACTTCCTGCTCGACACCATTCCGGTGCAACACGACCTGAATCCCTACCTGGAAACCCTGAAGTTCGACGGTGTGCACATCCTGGTCGGCCTGATCGAGCCGGTCGATCCGCCCGTGCATGCGGCCAACCTGGTACTCAAGCGTCGGGTGCTGGCCGGCTCCTTGATCGGCGGCATCGCCGAAACCCAGGAAGTGCTGGATTTCTGCGCCGAACATGGGATCAGCTGCGATATCGAGATGCTGGATATCCGCGATATCAACGAGGCGTTCGAGCGGATGATCAAGGGTGATGTGAAGTACCGCTTCGTGATCGACATGGCGACCTTGCAGGCCTGATCCGGGCGGTTATCCCCATCGCGGGACGAGTCGCAGCGGCGAACCGTCCCGCGATTGCGGCCAGTACAGGGGCTACCAGACCATTGCCTTCTCCCACCCTTTCCAGAACAGCCAGCGGCGCAATTCGGCATGTTCGCCGGTGCCGATCTGCCAGGCAGGTCGTTTGCTGTCCAAAGCGATCAGCGAGATGAAGCCGGCATGGCTGGCCGCGACCAGGGTGCTGCCATCGGCGCTGATGTCCATGGCGCTGATGGCCGACCCCAGGTAATGCTGCCAGTGTGCACCACCGTCTTCGCCGAAGCCGCGCAGATAGCCTTGGGCATCGCCGACGATGTACTCACCTTCGCGTGCGACGCCAGCATGAATCTGCACGCCTTCCTGCAGCATCGAGATCTGTGGGTCGGTTGCAAGATTGGCGAGCGTTACGCCAAGGCTGGCCCCGCCGTCGCCCTGGCAGGCATTGAGCAGCAACTGGTCGCCGCGGTGGTTGAACAGGGCAAAGTGCGGATACTCGCCCGCCGGGACGATCTCGGCCAGCGGCTCCAGGTGCTCGTCGAGTAGCTGGTGGTTGCCGCGTTGCTCGCCCAGCACGATCCTTCGGCCATCCGGCGACAGTGCCGCATGGGCCAGGGTCAGGGTGAGCGCGATGTCGTCAGGGTCGGTGCCGTCGGCCAGTTGCGCCAGGATATCTGCTTCGCGGCGCAGCAGGCGGGTGGCACCTTGAGGTGCGAGCAGGAAGATGCCCTCGCGGCTGACCAGCAGCACCCGTTGGCCATCCGGCAGGGGGAGAAGCTGGGTTGGGGCGGGTGGCAGGTCGAAGGGATCGAACGGGTAGCCAGGTGGCAGACCTTCCAAACCATGGGGCCAGGACAGCCGGGCGACCTGCGGGCCGCCCCAGCCGTCGGTGATGCGTACGCCCTCGGCATTGGCCAGGGCGAAGTAGCGTCGTCGCGGGCAGCGACCGAAATACTCGACGCTGATCATCGGGGTCACCCCGTTGCGGTCGATCTGCACCACCTGGCCCTTGTCGTGGGGCATGCCGATGCGTGCCAGCAAGCGGCCGTCATCGAGCAGCAGCACATTGGCGATACCTTGGCCATGGCTCTGGAGCAGTGGCAGCAAGGGATCATGGGCGGGCGGCCAGGCTTCGCGAAACAACTGACGCTGGTGCTCGTCGATGCCAGGCCTGTTGATCGCGTGCAGGGCGAGCTGCCAGGCCTCGAGCAGGTGGTCGATGGCCGGTGGGCAGGGCGCTTGTGCTGGGTCGTGCCCTGGTGCGCGACCTTGCGCAACATGGCGGTTGACGGCCTCGGCGTAGGCGGTGATCGCCTGTTGCCACTGCTGCTGAGGGTGTTGCTTGTCCATGAGCGGATCGAACTCCTTGTTCCGCAGGTTGCTACAGTGCGTCATGGTACTCCGTGCGCGCGCGGTTGTGAGGCCCGGCCTTGACGCGTACCATGCCGAGTACTCCTATCAATAACAAACCGTGCATCCGCGTCCTTAACCTGGGCACGTGGGGCGCGTCCTATCGCTTTGCCTGCGGAGATTGCATTGGCCTCGATGAATGGACCCCTACCTGATTCCCTTCCTGCACCGGCAGGCGGCGGCAGCTGGCTGAGCGTGATCGCGCTGGCACTGGCGGCCTTCATCTTCAATACCACCGAGTTCGTGCCGGTGGCACTGCTCAGCGACATCGGTCGCAGCTTCGACATGACCACCGCGCAGGTGGGCCTCATGCTGACCATCTACGCCTGGGTAGTGGCGCTGGCTTCGCTGCCGATGATGCTGATGACCCGTAACATCGAGCGGCGGCGCCTGCTGTTGTTCGTGTTCCTGGTGTTCGTCGTCAGCCATCTGCTGTCGTGGATGGCACAGAGTTTCGCCATGTTGCTGGTCAGCCGCATCGGCATCGCCTTGTCGCACGCGGTGTTCTGGGCGATCACCGCGTCGCTGGCGGTGCGCGTGGCGCCGGCCGGCAAGCAGGCCAAGGCGCTCGGGTTGCTGGCCACCGGGACTACCCTGGCGATGGTTTTGGGCATCCCGCTCGGGCGGGTGGTGGGCGAGGCGCTGGGTTGGCGCATCACCTTCCTCAGCATCGCGGGTGTGGCGCTGGCGACCATGCTGTGCCTGATGAAGTCGCTGCCCTTGCTGCCGAGCCAGAACTCCGGTTCGTTGCGCAGCCTGCCGATTCTGTTCCGCAGGCGCGCCCTGGTCATCACCTATCTTTTGGTCACGCTGGTGATCACCGCACAGTTCACCGCCTACAGCTACATCGAACCGTTCGCCCTGCATGTGGCGCAGATCAGTGGCGAGCACACCACCTTGATCCTGTTGCTGTTCGGCGGGGCGGGGGTGCTCGGTTCGGTGCTGTTCAGCCGCTACAGCGACCGCTTCCCGCATGGTTTCCTGGTTGGGTCGATCGGTTGTCTGGCCGCTTGCCTGTTGCTGCTGTTGCCGCTGTCGGGGAGCTTCGCCGCATTCGCCGTGTTGAGCATGTTCTGGGGCGTGGCGATCCTGAGCTTCAGCCTGTCGCTGCAATCGAAGACGCTCAAGTTGGCGTCCGACGCCACCGATGTGGCCATGGCGCTGTTCTCGGGGATCTACAACATCGGTATCGGCGGTGGGGCGTTGCTGGGCAGTATCGTCAGCAGCCAGATCGGCGTGGCCAATATTGGCCTGGTCGGCGGCGTGGTGGCGGTGCTGGGCTTGGGCCTGGCCTTGGCCAGCAGCCAGCGCTTTCGCGATGCTCTGGCGACACCCCCGGCGCCTTGAGCTTCACGCCAGCAAAGCCGACCACGCTGACACCAGCAGCAACAGTGCCAGCAACTGGTTGAAGCGCTGCAGGTGCCGGGGTGAGCGCAACCAGCGGGCACTGCCGATCCCAAGCAGCGCCCAGGCGCCCATGCAGGGCAGGGCGACGATCAGAAACACCAGCGCCAAGTGCCACACCGGCACTCCTGGCGCGGCAAACACCCCGATCACCGCCACCGCCATCAGCCAGACCTTGGGATTGACCAGTTGCAGCGATGCCGCGCTGACAACCCCGAAGCGCTGCCGTGCCGTGGCACGCAAGGGCTCACCAGCGGCGCGGAACAACTGCCAGGCCAGGCGGCTCAACCACAGCACGCCCAGCCCGCTCATCACTTGCTGCGCCAGCGGGTGGCGCAGCAGCACCTCTCCCAGCCCCAGGCCTACCACCCAGACGATCACCGCCGCCGCTGCGCAAGCCGCGAAGATTGGCGCCAGGCTGGCACGCAGGCCGTTGTGTGCACCGTGGGCGAGAATCAGCAGGTTGGTCGGCCCGGGGCTGATGCTGGCGACCAGGGCAAAAAGGATGAAGGGCAACAGCGATGACGACATGGTGAGGCTCCTGTGGTTCGGAGCACCATGGTCAGGCTTGGGGGCGGTTCAGTCTGGAAGCTTTGAGCAGCGTCGGCGGTAGTCGGCCGGTGTCAGCCGGTAGGCACGACGGAACCACCGGCCCAGGTGGCTCTGGTCGGCAAAGCCCAAGGCCATGGCCACTGCGCTGGGTGTGTCGCCGCGAGCCAGCAGGCGCCGGGCGCGGGCCAGGCGCAACTGAATCAGGTAGGCGTGCGGCGCCAGGCCGAACGCGGCCTTGAAGGCGCGGGTCAGGCGAAAGCGATCGACGCCGCAGGCCTGTGCCACTTCGTTCAAGCTGATGTCCTGGTCGATGTGGGCGTGCAGGTAGTCGCGCGCTCGCTGGGCGCACAGTGGCAGGCGTGGATCGGGGTCAAGGCGCTTGCGCCAGTGCAGGTGCCGGGTCAGGCAGGCGAGCAGGTCGTCCATGGCGGTCTGGCGCACGATTCGCATTTCGCCGCCGTGCATGGCCTGGAAGGCGCGCAAGGTGGTGCCCGCCAGTTGCGGGTCGGCACACAGGGTGTCGGCGAAGGCCGGCAGGCTGCCGGTCGGGGCCTGTTCGAACAGTGCATGCAGCTCATTTTCCAGCCACTTCGAGTCCAGGTACAGCGTGGAATAGGTGAAACCTTCGTGGGTGGGGGCGTCGCCATCGTGAAGGTCGCCCGGCTCCAGCAGGAACACCTGGCCCGGTGTGCTCTGGTGCCGAACCCGGCGGCAATTGAACTGCTGCACACCCTGTTCGGTGACCCCGACCAGAAAGCTGTCGTGCCAGTGCGGGTCGTAGGCATGGCCGACGAAATGGGCGCGGACCGACTCGATGCCTGTGTCGGCGTCCTGCTTGAGGTCGATCCAGTTGGACATGGGCGTGGCCTGCGAAAGGGAGTCTTCACCTTAGCTTAAAAGCGCTGCGGATTTTAGAACGGATGTGCACGGGATGGGTCGGATAGTGGCATTTAGCCTGTATGCTGGGTGTTTTTGCAGGAAGCTGTTGCTCTGATGAAAGACATATCTACAAATTGGTTGCAGGTACTGCTGGTCATGGTCGTCACTGCGGTGATTGCCCAGGTGGCAGCGACCCTCATAGTGATTCCCCTGGCCCAGAATATGGGCGCCACGGGCGGCTGGCTGTTGATCATCTATCTGGTTTTCGTCGGCGTGTGCACCCTGGCGAGCGGTGCCCTATCTTTTCGAGCGCCGAAGGTGGGGTTTGCCCATGACTGGAAAGTTATGTCGCTGATCGCCTCCAGCAAGCTCATGCTTCTGGTGACGGTGGCCCTGACCGTCGTGCCTCTGGCGGTCGAGGGATTCAAGCAGGCGGGACATGTCGAGCAAATGCCCTTCAGCTTGTTCATGTACTGGCTGAGCGGTTTGAGCCTGCTGGTGTTTTCCATTCTTTATCACCTGTGCGCGCCCGGCGCGTATCGGTATCCGACCTTTGAAGACCTGATCAGGCGTGAAGGCAGTGCCAGGGTGCTACGTGGCGAGGCTGGCAAGGCATTGGAGGGCTTGCGCGCCGGGAAACCGGCGAGCGGGGCTGCTGGTGCGACGCCCTTCACGAGCCAGGACGAGCATGTTCTGGAAGTGCTCGCCCAGGGCCGCGTCATTGACGATGCCCAGTGTTATTTCGTCATGCGCGAGCATAGCGCCAACGACAATTGGAAGGTGCGTTGGGCGTTGACGCTGGCGTTGCTGATTCCCGCCTATGTCATTCCCACCGTGACCGTGGGCAAGATGTTCGCGGTCGTGGACACCGCTCGACAGCAGGTGCATGACCGGGGTGGCTGGTTGTGCGCCATCTATGGCAGCGTGCTGATGCTTGGCAAGGAGCCGGCCGAGTCTTCCTGCAAAGCGCACTAACCAGGGTTGGGCTGCAACTGTGCAAACTTGCCCTGCAACCACTGGTGCAAGCGCGCCACCGCCGGCGACAGCTGCTTGCGGTGCGGGCACACCAGGGTCAGAGGGCGCAGGTCGCCGGGGAAGTCCGGCATCAGCACCTCGAGCTCGCCGACGGCAACATTGGCACGCACGTCCAGCCATGACTTGAAGGCGATGCCTTCGCCAGCCAGTGCCCAGCGCCGTACCACGTCGGCGTCGTCGCAGAACAGCGGCCCGCTGACCTGCACCGTCTGCTCGCCCAGTTGCCAGCGGTCGAACACCCGCGACTGCTGCAGGTACAGCAGGCAGTCGTGCTGTTGCAGGTCTTGCGGGGTGTGCGGGCGGCCGCGGCGGGCGAGGTAGGCGGGGGCGGCGACCAGCACCCGGCGGTTCCACGGCGCCAGTGGCAGCGAGATGTAGTTGGCGGTCTCGTCGATGCCATAGCGGATGCCGACGTCCACCGGGTCGCGGTACAGGTCGGCGAGTTCGTCGGACAGGAAGAAGCGTAGGCTCAAGCCCGAGTGTTCTCGGCGAAACTCGGTGAGCCAGGGCAGCACCAGGTTGCGTCCGACATCCGAAGGCGCCGACACCTGTAGTACACCGCGCAGTTCACTGTGGTCGCCATGCAGGCTTTCGCGCCCTTGACGCAGGGTCTCCAGCACGCTGTGGGCGGTGGGCAAATACAGCTCACCCTCGGCGGTCAGGCGCAGGCTACGGGTGGTGCGGGCAAACAGGCGCACGTCCAGCTCACGCTCCAGGCGCTTGATCGCTGCTGCCACCTGGCCCGGTAGCAGGCCGGCTTCCAGGGCGGCGGCGGTAAAGCTGCCCAAGGCGCTGGAGCGAATGAACAGGTTTAAATCTTCAAGGCGCAGCATTTTCACTCCTGGAATGAAAGTGTTGCTGCATTGTGCTGCTTTTTCTTTCCTGTAGGAAATATAAGATACGCGCCATCACCTTCCCTGACAGGAGCAGTTCCGATGGATACCGTCACCCTGGCCAAGCGCCGCTATACCACCAAGGCCTACGATGCCAGCCGCAAGATTGAGCAAGCCACCATCGATGCACTGCTGGAGCAATTGCGTCATAGCCCGTCGTCGGTCAATTCGCAGCCTTGGCACTTCATCGTCGCCGGCAGTGCCGAAGGCAAGGCACGCCTGACCAAGGGCACCGAAGCCTTCGCCTACAACACACCCAAGATTCTCAATGCCTCGCACGTGATCGTGTTCGCGACCCGCACCGAAATGACCGAGGCGCACCTGAACGCCGTGCTGGACCAGGAAGCCGCCGATGGCCGTTTTCGCGATGACCAGGCCCGTGCCGGCCAGGACCTGACCCGACGCAGCTTTGTGAACCTGCATCGCTACGACTTCAAGGACACGCAGCACTGGATGGAAAAGCAGACCTACCTGGCCCTGGGTACCGCATTGCTCGGCGCTGCCGCCCTCGGGCTCGATGCGACCCCGATCGAGGGCTTCGACAGCAAGGCGCTGGACGCTGAGCTGGGCCTGCGCGAGCGTGGCTTTACCAGCGTCGTGCTGCTGAGCCTTGGGTATCGCAGCGAAGATGACTTCAATGCCGGCCTGAACAAGTCGCGGCTGCCGGCCGAGACGGTGTTTACCTTCCTCTGAAAAAAGCGGGGCAGGCCATTACGGTCTGCCCCGGTTTTCAATTTTCCTCCAGCGCCCGCTCGACCACGTCGCGGCTGGCGTCCAGCACTTGTTGCTGCACCCCTTCGCTGGCCAGCATGCGCCCGACCACCAGGGCACCGACGCACTGACTGATCAGCGCCCAGGCCCTGCGCTCATCCCCAAGCGTTTCACTCCAGGCTGCCTGCAGTTCGAGCAACCAGTGCTCGGCCTGTTCACGCACCGGTGGCTCGGCTCGGGCAATCTCGACCCCCAGTGGCGGCAGCGGGCAGCCACCCTCGGGATTGTGCAGGTGGGCCAGGCTCAAGTACTGCTTCAGGCAACGACGCAGGCGCTCGCGGTCGGCGCCCTGGCTGGCCAGGCGGGCGAGCGGGCTGTTGCACAGCTCTCGGCGTACCACCTCGCTGAACAGGTCATCCTTGGACGGGAAGTGATTGTAGAAGGCGCCACCGGTGAGGCCGATAGCCTTCATCAACTCAGCGACCCCGGTACTGGCGAAACCACCGCGCTTGGCCAGGACGCCACTGCTGGCCAGCAGTTTCTCGCGGGTCTGTTGCTTGTGATCGGTGGAATAGCGCATCCGCGAACCTCGGTATGCTGGCTTGACGGTGCAGCGATCATAGCATAGCGTTCGTTTACTAAATGATCGTTCACTAATGAGGTGCCGATGACAGAACAACGAAAAGCGGTCCTGGTGATAGGGGCGGGCGATGCCACCGGCGGCGAGATCGCCAAGCGTTTTGCCCGCGAAGGTTATATCGCCTGTGTGACCCGTCGCGACGCTGACAAGCTGCAACCGCTGGTGGACGAGATCCGTGCGGCCGGCGGCCAGGCCTACGGTTTTGGCTCCGATGCACGCAAGGAAGAGGCGGTGGCCGAGCTGGTCGAAACCATCGAGCGTGATATCGCCCCGATCGAGGCCTTCGTGTTCAACATCGGTGCGAACGTGCCCTGCAGCATCCTCGACGAAACGCCGCGCAAATACTTCAAGATCTGGGAAATGGCCTGTTTCGCCGGTTTTCTTACTGCCCAGGCGGTGGCGCGGCGCATGGTCACCCGCGAGCGCGGCACCCTGATCTTCACCGGCGCCACTGCCGGCACTCGCGGCGCCGCCGGTTTCGCTGCCTTCGCTGGCGCCAAGCATGCCTTGCGCGCACTGGCCCAGAGCATGGCGCGCGAGCTGGGGCCACGAAACATCCACGTGGCGCACGTGGTGGTCGACGGCGCCATCGACACGGCGTTCATTCGCGACACCTTCCCCGAGCGCTACGCCCTGAAGGACCAGGATGGCATCCTCGACCCTGCGCATATCGCCGACAGCTACTGGTACCTGCACACCCAACCCCGGGACGCCTGGACCTTCGAACTGGACTTGCGCCCCTGGATCGAACGCTGGTGATCCGCTGTGCCCAACCACCTTCCGCCACAAGGAGTGCTGCATGAGCAAATGCGTCGAGTTCTACTTTGACCTGGGTAGTCCGGCCAGCTACCTGGCCTGGACCCAATTGCCCGCCCTGTGCGCCCGCCGAAGCGCCACCCTGGCGCTGCGGCCAATGCTGCTGGGCGGTGTGTTCCAGGCCACCGGAAACGCCTCGCCGGCGACGATACCGGCCAAGGGGCGCTACATGATCGGCGACCTGAAACGCTTCGCTGCCCGTTATGGCGTGCCGTTCAGCCTGCCGACGGGGTTTCCGGTCAATACCCTGAACCTGATGCGAGGCGTACTCGGCACGCAGATGCGCTCGCCCGAGCGCCTCGAGCCTTTGCTCAAGGTTTTGTTCGATGGGCTGTGGGTGCAGCAGCGCAATCTGTCGGACCCCGAGGTACTCGATGCGACGCTGCGCGAAGCAGGCATGGACCCCGAGGCGTTTCGTGCCCTGGCGGCCGACGTCGAGGTCAAGGAGCGGCTCAAGCAGGTGACCCAGGAGGCGGTCGAGCGGGGCGTGTTCGGCGCGCCGATCTGTTTTGTCGGTAGGGAGATGTTCTTCGGTCAGGACCGCTTGGACTTCATCGAAGAAGCATTAACCTAACAGCCGCTCCAACTGCTCGCGCTCCCAGACGCTGAGCAGCTCGACCGGGTCGGTGCCATAGCGTTGCCAGTGGCCGCGCTCGGCCTCACGGCCATCGGGGGCGCGGCATTCGCTGCAATGGGCGAGGCCTTCGTCGTCGAGGGTCAGGATCAGTTGCCAGTGGCCGATCTGTACCCTGACCCGACCATCGCTCAGATGCTCGTGCACTTCCAGCGCCTGGACGCCGAGGGCGGCGTCACGCAGGCACTGGTAGATCTCGCGGCTGTTGGGAGCGGGCATGAACGATCAGAAGTTCGCCGGGGTGTTGGCGCTGATGATTTCTGCTTCGTCCGGGCCGATGTTCTTGAAGCTGTGCGGCAGCGTGGTGGGGATGTAGTAGCCGTCGCCAGAGTTGAGCACGCTGACCTGGCCATCGACCCACAACTCGACCGTACCCCGGGTGACCAGCCCGCATTCCTCGCCTTCGGCATGCACGATCGGCTCGCCCGAGTCGGCGCCCGGCGCGTAGAGCTCACGCAGCATGCGCATCTGGCGGCCTTCGACACTGGCACCGACCAGCAACATGCGCAGGCCGTTGCGCCCCAGGTCAGGTTGCTCGCTGCCGCGGAACACGTAGCGCTCTTCGCGTGCAGGTTCATCGAAGCTGAAGAACTCGGCGAGGCTCATGGGGATGCCTTCGAGGAGTTTTTTCAGGGAACTGACCGAAGGACTGACGCGGTTCTGCTCGATCTGCGAGATCGTCGAGTTGGTCAGGCCGCTGCGGCGGGCCAGTTCCCGCTGGGAGAGGTTGTTGCGTTCACGCACCAGTTTGAGTCGTGTCCCAGTGTCCATAGCCGCCTTGAGTAGTGAGTGATCAGAGGTGTCAAAAATAATGGGCAGCGCATTAAAACACACTCTGACCGGCAACGCGCTGTGCTTGTCAGGTGCGCTGGGCGGCGGGCGCAGGCCACAGCCCGACCAGCAGCAACAGCACGGCCACGGCCAGGAACGGCAAGCGCGGATCGAGGGCGTAGACCAGGGTCCCGGCGAGGGGGCCGACTACCGCGCCCATGCCCTGTGCCGCGCTGATCGAGCCCGCAGTGGCGCCTTGCTCGCTGGCTTGCATGGCATTGGCGGCCAGCGCCGAGAAGGCCGGGAAGACGAAGCCCATGCCGGCGGCGGCGACGAAGAAGCACGCCCACAATGCCGGAGCAGTGGTGGCCAAAGCCCCGGCGGCAAAGCCCAGCGCGCTGATGCTGGCGCCCACGCGGATCATCTTCAGCGGTGGCCACTCCAACTGGCGCAGCAGAATCTGCGAGCCAATCAGCGCCACGCCCACGGCGGTCAGGGCGATGCCTGCGGCCTGGGCGGCATCGGCACTGTTCAGTTGCAGACGGTCGAGGGCGAAAAAGCCCACGGTGATCTGCGACACGGTCACGCTGAGCATGGCGCTGAAGGCCACGATCAACGGTCGACGCAGGCGCGGATCGCCCAGGCGTACGGGGCTCGGCGCATAGTTGTGGGGCAACGGCTGCGGCTTGAGCTTGAACAGCAGTACGAGAAATGCCGTGGCCGGCAGCAGCGACATGATGAAGAACGGTGCGCTCAGGCTATGGCGCGCCAGCAATGCGGCCAGGGCCGGACCGAGCACGAGCCCCACGGCATTGGCCGCGCCCAGCAGGGCCATGGCGCGGGCGCGGCGTTCGGGCTCGACATGATCGGCGATCAGCGCATTGCCGCCCACCGGCAGCGCGGCATAGAAGGCGCCGATCAGGCCGCGGGTCAGCATCAAGCCGAGGAAAGCCAGGGTTGCGCCCGGCAGCCAGCGCAGGGCGCCATCGATGAACAGGCACAGCAGCCAGTAAGCGACGGTGAATCCGGCACTGCCCATCAGCAGGATGCGTCGCCGGCCCAGACGGTCGGCTGCGCGGCCCCAGGGGCGCGCAAGAATGACCCAGACCACGCCCGCCACGGTCACGGCGGACCCGGCCTGCCAGGTGGCCATGCCCAGCAGGCGGGCGATGGGGCCGATCAAGGCGACGAACGCCATCATCGACATGGTGCAGGCCATGTTCACCAGCAACAGCGGGCGTAGATCGAGGGTGGGGGCGTGAAGCGGGGTGGGAGAAGCAGCGTCCTTCGCGGTGGTCATTGAAACATCCATGGCAGGCGGAAAGGTATCGGCCCCGTTCCGCCTGCAGGCGTTTTTCAGTCGCTGCGGCGCAGGGGCCCTGGCCACATGCTACGCAATACGCCGTCACGGCGCACCAGTGCATGGAACAGCGCTGCGCCGAGGTGGGCCAGGATGGTGACGAACAGCAGGTAGCCCGCCCAGCCGTGCGCCTGGCGCAGCACGGCATACAACTGCAGGTCGTGAGGCATGATCGCCGGCAGTTGCAAGGGCCGTGGGTAGCCGCCTGCCGAGAGCATCGCCCAGCCGAGCAACGGCATGGCCAGCATCAACCCGTACAGTGCCAGGTGCGAGGCGCCGGCTGCGAAGCGCTGCAGCGGTGGCAGGTCGGCGGGCAGTGGCGGATGCGGCAGCATCAGGCGCAGGATGATGCGCAGTACCACCAGTGCCAGCAGTGCCAGGCCCGTGGCCTTGTGCAGTTCCACCAACCAGGGGTGACGTGGCGACAGGTCGCCGACCATGCTCACGCCAATGAACAGCATTGCCAGGATCAGGAACGCCATGAGCCAGTGCACCAGGCGGGCCAGCGGGTGGAAGGCGGACGGTTTCATGGGCGGGCTCCTGCGCCGAGACTTTCGCGGCTGCGGCGATTGAACGATTCCGAATAGGCGGCCGAACGCGCGGCGAGGATCGGGTCGGCGGAGGCTTCGATGCCGCTGGGCAGAATCAGCGGGTCGAAGTTGAGGTCGCGGCAGGCGCCTTGTTCAGGTGCATCGACGTGGTCGATCACCAGGGTGCCGGCATCGATGCTGCGGCGCGAGTCGGGCCATTGGCTGGCCGGGTCGTCGATGGCGTCACCGGGTTCGGCGAGGGTCAGGCGCAGTGTCCAGCGCAGCGGCGCCTGGCTCAGGCGTTGTTGCAGATCGTGTTGCAGGTACAGGTTGTCCTCGACCTGGGCGGGCAGGGCGGCAAAGGGTGTTTGCGCGACCATGCGCCAGCGCACGGCTTGCGCCTTGCCGCTGGCATCGATCAGGCGAAAGGCGTTGATGCTGTTGTAGTCCGTGTTGGCGAAGCTGTCGCTGGGCTTGGCGCTGGCGGCCCACTGGCGGAAGGCTGCGCTTTCCGGGTGGGCGGCGAAGAAGGCCTGCAGCTTGGCCGGGTCCGGCTTGCCGGTGCTCGGGCTCGGGCCGCTGGCCAGGACCAGATCGTAGAAGCCTTGCGCAGTGCTCACCGCCAACACTGGCGGATTGTTCATGCCGGTACGCCAGACCTGGCCGTCGTCGGTGCTCAGCTGGATCGCCAGGCTGCGGGTCGGTACGCCGGCGTCGGGGCTGTAGGGGTTGGCACCGCCGATGGCGAAGCGGCCGATCACCGGCACCCGTGCCTGGCTGAATACCCGCGCACTCGACAGCGCCTGCGCCTGGCCGCTGCTTTCGAAGTAGCCGCTGACGCACAGGCCCTTGGCGTGGTTCTTGCGATAGCCGGGATGGTGGCCGGCCTGGGCTTCGAAGGTGTCGATGATGCGCTGCGGCGTCAGGGCAGGGGTGCCGATCCAGCCGGCGGCATAGGCGAAGCCTGCACCCAGCGCCACGACCGTGGCGCCTATGGCGGCCAGGCGCAGGGCCTTGGCAGGGCCTTGCAGGGGTGTGTTCATGATGACGTTCCGGGTCAGTGAATGAGTCGGTATGACGTGGCAGCGAAAAATTTATTCCCCAGGCGGGAATAGATTTCTTCGCGCCCCGTCTGCCCATTACACTGACAGCCCATGGGGCCGGAACCTGACCATGCATGACCTGGATGAACAACAATGGCGCGAACTGCTGCAGAGCCTGCGGCGCTTCGCCTTGTGGCTGACCCGCGAAAGCGGCAGTGCCGACGACCTGGTCCAGGCCACCGTGGAGCGTGCGCTCACCCGCAGCGCCCAGCAGCGAGAGGAACAGAACCGGCGTGCCTGGTTGTTCACCATCCTCTACCGGCTGTTTCTCGACGGCAAGCGCCGCGATCGCCTGCACTCGCGCTGGTTGAACTGGTTCGGTCGCGGCGGGCAGGCCGAGGAGCCGCTGGGCTACGAGACCGAGAGTATCGTGCTGGCCCAGGCCGACCTGCAGGCCTTCGCCCGCCTGCCCAGCGAGCAGCGCGCGCTGTTGCTGCTGGTCAGCGTCGAGGGCTTGAGCTACAAGGAGGTCGCTCAGGCCCTGGATATTCCGATCGGCACAGTCATGTCGCGCTTGTCGCGCGCCCGTGCCGCGTTGCGTGAACTGACCGAGGGCAAGCCATCGTCCTTGGCCTTGCGGAGACTGAAATGACTCGCCTGATTCCCACCGAGCAAGAGCTGCATGCCTACGTCGACGAGCGCCTGGAGCCGGTGCGCCGGGCCGAGGTCGAGGCCTGGCTGGCGGCCAATCCGGAGCAGGCCGCACGGATCGAGGCCTGGCGCAGCGATGCCCGGCGCCTGCGTGCGGCGCTCGCCGGTTTCAACGACATGCCACACAATCCGCAACTGGAACTGGCCCATCTGCGGCGGCGTATGCGTCAACGCCGCCAGCAGCGCTTCGCGTCGGCTGCAGTCCTGTTGCTGGCGTTGGGGGTTGGCGGGCTTGGGGGCTGGCAGGCACGTGAATCGACGATGCTGGCGGGCGATATGCCGATGGCCGACGCGGTGCAGGCACACAAACTGTTCGCCGATGCCAAGGCCCTCGATGTCCAGGCCGATGACCCCGCACAGTTGCAGTCGTGGCTGGGGCGGCATTTCAACCGGGTCGGCCAGGTGCCGGACCTCAGCGGATACGGCTTCCAGCCGGTGGGCGCACGTCTGCTGGTCAACGAGGACGGCCCGGCGGCATTGCTGGTGTTCCAGGACGCAAAAGGCGAGCGCATCAGCCTGTTCATGCGCTCGCCAGGCGGGCGTTACGAGCAGATGCCCAGCGGGCAGCGGGTCGATGGGCAGCTCGAGGCGCGCTACTGGTCCCATGGCGACTACAATTTCGCCCTGGTCAGCGCGGCGGATGATACCCGTAGCGAGCAGGTGCGCAAGGTTCTGGGGGTCAGTCTCTAGCGCCGATGGCCAGGGGAGGCGAACATTCATTTGAAAGCGCTATGCTTGGCCCATGTCCAGCACACCTGCCTTGCGCCAACCTTGCCCTCCCGGCGCCTGTGATTGCGGGCGCGAGCAGTTGCACGCGCACCCACCCCAGGCCCAACGTATCCTCCTGCTGACCCGCCAGGAGGAAAAACGCCTGCTCGAACGTCTGGAAAACCTCAAGAGCCTGGAAGACCTGCAGCACCTGCAGTCACGCCTCTTTGAGCAATTGGGCATTGGCGTGCATATCGCACCAGGCTACAACGAGGTACGTACCATGCGCGGCTTCGTCATCGAGCTGGACGACCAGCCAGGCCTGTGCCGCAAGACCCGCCAGTCGATCCCGGCTGCCATTCGCAAGGGCCTGGAGCGCAATCCGGAAGTGGCCTTCCGGCTGCTCGATGCCCATGACCTGCTCGGCGGCGCCTGAGTCTCAGCGCATCGCCGCCAGCTTGATGCCAAACCCGACCAGGCAGGCACCGGCCAGTCGCTCGAGCAGGTTGGACACCCGCGGGTTGGCGCGCATACGCTCGGCCAGGTGGTGGGTCAGCAGCACCGCGACCAGGCCGTAGAGGAAGGTCAGCCCGGCGACCGTCACTGCCATGAAGGCGAAGGTGATGAAGCCCTGATGCTGCACCGGATCGATGAACAGCGGGAAGAAGGCCATGTAGAACATGATCGCCTTGGGGTTGAGCAGGGTGATCATCATGGTCTGGCGCAGGTAGTGGCCGCTGTCCATCCGGCTTTCACGCGGCGCTGTGCCGGGCTTGCTCAGCACCATGCGCAGGCCAAGCCAGGCCAGGTAGGCGGCGCCCGCCCACTGCACGACGTGAAAGGCGGCCGGGTAGGCGGCGAGCAGGGTGGCGACGCCAGCAACGGCCAGCCACATCAGCACCTGGTCGCCAAGAATCACCCCGAGAGTCGCCGCCAGGCCACCCTTGATCCCGCCCTTGCCGGTGGCGGTGATCAGGGCGAAGTTGCCGGGGCCGGGAATGGCCAGGAGGACGATGAAGGCGATGACGAAGGCGCCGTAGTCGGTTACGCCGAGCATGGGGCAGTTCTCCTGGGGATGGGGATGCCAGGATATATGCCACTTTCCGCTCGGCTTGCATAGCGGCCGATCATGAATGGCGCCCTACCGTGCAGGAGCGTGTCGGCTCTATCAGAACGTCGCCTTGACCTGCAGCCCTACGACCAGTGCGTTGTCGATGGCTTCCCCGGAGAAGGCGCCAGGTTCGATGATGTACTGCACATCCGGACGCAGGTTCAGCCATGCGGTGGCCTGGTAGCCATAGCTGAGTTCGATCAACTGCTCGGCGCTGTCCAGGTTGGGGAAGTCGCGCCCGGCATCGAACGCGGTCGCTTCCAGCAATTGACGGCTGCGCGGGTTCGGCACCGCCCGTCCATAGCCTAAAGCCAGGGTGTCGCGCGGGCGTCCTTCGAAGGGCTTGTACAACACCACGCCTGCGCCATACCAGCGGGTGAAGGGCGAGGCGGCCTTGCTCGACGCCGAATATTGGCCGAACGCATGCAGGCTACGACCCGCGGAGGCTGGGTCGTTCCACAGCGCCTGGTCGACCAGCAGGTAGTGGCCGCTGCGTCCGGCCACGTCCTGGTCGCTGCCGATACGTTTGACGTTGGAGCTGTCGTAGTAATAGCCCAGCTTGTACTCGCCCGGCAGTTCGCCCAGGTGCTTGTACACCAGCTCGACTGGCACCACGGTGCCTGTGCTGTGCTTGGGCCCCAGGTGCCAGGCGCGGCTGGAGTTGCCGTTGCTTTGCGGATCGACGTTGAAGGCCGCCACGCGCAGTTGCCAGGAGGGCGAGAGATCGTATTTGACCCGGGCGCCGAGGTGCGCGTTGGGGTAGTTGGTCCAGCCGCTGCCACCGGACATGTTCAGCGGATGGCCGCAGAAACCGGCATTCATGAAATTGCACAGGATGCCGCTGTCCAGGCCGCCGAGGTCGTTGCCCATGGCCATGTAGCCGAGCTTGAGATTCAAGGCCGGGGTGAACAGGCTGCGCTCGTAGCTCAGTTCGGTGAGGCGGGTATAGAGACCGCCGTAGTTCTCCTGGATCGGCAGACGGTTGCCGACCAGGTCTTCGGAGGCGCTGTTGCCACGGCGGTCGTTGACCGTCAACTGGACCTTGCCGCCGTTGTCCAGGCCATACAGTTTCGACAGGTCGAACTGCACGCCGAACTTGAGGTTCTGCGAGTAGCGCGCCGAGCGGTGCAGGCCGCCGTGGGCGTTGTAGGCGGTTTCGCCGCTGTAGTCGCCGGTGATGTGGATGCCGTCTTCTTCCAGTTGCTGGCGCAGGCCGCCCCAGTCACCGGTCAGGGTGTTGTCGGCGGCGAGCGAAGCGGTGCTGGTCAGGGCGAAGACAAGAGGGGTCAAGCGAAAAGCGGGGGACATTGCAGGGTCTCGGATGGTCTGTGAGGGCCCCTTCGCGTGCAGGCCGCAGCGACTTGCACGCGAAGGGGGCAACGCGGTCTACGGCAGGGCGTACGAAATCACATAGTCGCCACGGTCAGTCGACTGTCGCGCGCCACCGGCGGTGATCACCACGTACTGCTTGCCGGTCTTGGGCGATACGTAGGTCATCGGCCCGCCCTGGCTGCCGACCGGCAGGCGCGCCTTCCAGATCTCGTTGCCGTTGCTGCTGTCGTAGGCACGCAGGTAGAAATCCTGGGTGCCGGCGATGAACACCAGGCCGCCTTGGGTGGACAGGGTGCCGCCCAGCGTCGGCAGGCCGATCTTGATCGGCAGGTGCATGCGGATGCCCAGGGGGCCTGTGTCCTCGACGGTGCCGACCGGCACCTGCCAGGCGATCTGTCGGGTCTTCATGTCGATCGCGGTGAGGGTGCCGAACGGCGGAGCCTGGCAGGGGATGCCGGCCACCGACAGGAAGCGGTTCTTGTTCACCGCGTAAGGTGTGCCCTTGAGGGGCACGGCGCCCATGCCAGTGTTCAGTGCCTCGCCACCGGAGGCTGCCTGGCCACTGTTCTGCGAAGGGATCATCTGGATCCACAGGCCCAGGCGCATGTCATTGACGAAAATGAAGCCGTGCACCGGATCAGTCGAAAGGCTGCCCCAGTTCATGCCGCCCAGCGAGCCTGGGAAGCTCAGCGACAGATCGGTTCCCGGTGCGGTGTACAGGCCGTCGTAGCGCATCTTCTTGAAGTCGATGCGGCACAGCAGTTGATCGTACGGGGTGGCGCCCCACATGTCCGACTCGGTCAGGGTCTGCGCGCCGATCTGCGGCATGCCGACAGACTTGGGTTGGGTCGGGGAATAGGGCTCGTTAGGGATGTTGCTCGGCTTGACCGGGACTTCATCGACCTGGGTCAGCGGTGTGCCGGTGGCGCGGTCGAGCACGTAGATCTGCCCGGCCTTGGTGCCGATCACGACGGCCGGCACGGTACTGCCGTCGTCCTTGGTGAAGTCGATCAGGCTGGGTTGCATCGGCAGGTCGAAGTCCCAGAGGTCGTTGTGCACGGTCTGGTAGACCCACTTCTGGTTGCCGGTGGTGGCATCCAGCGCCAGCACTGAGGCGCCATAGGTGTGGTCGAGCTTGCTGCGCTCCACGCCATAGATGTCGGTGGAGGAGGAACCCATCGGCAGGAATACCGTGTTCATCGCCGGATCGTACGACATCGGTGCCCAGCTGTTGGGGGTGCTGCGCACGTAGGTGCTGCCGTCGGCAGGGGCGTTGCGGTCCTGCGGATTGCCTGGGTCGAAGGCCCAGCGCATCTGCCCGGTGATCACGTCGAAGCCGCGCAGTACACCGCCGGGCATGTCGGTCTGGACGTTGTCGGCGACCCGCCCACCGACCACCACGGTGGTACCCGCCATCAGCGGCGCGGAGGAGAGCTGGTAGTAGGAATCCGGAACATCGCCAAGGCCGGCCTTGAGGTCGACCTGGCCGTTGTTGCCGAAGCCTTCGCAGAAGGCGCCGGTGTCGGCATCCACTGCGATCAGGCGGCCGTCGATGGTGTTGGTCAGCAGGCGACGCTGGCAGTTGGCACCCGCCGGCAGCGTGGCAACGGTGATCGGCGAACTGTGCGGTTGGGTTGGCTGGACGATCGGCGCGGTGGCATCGAAGTAGGCCAGGCCACGGCAGCGCTGCCAGACCTTGGACTGCGCGTTGATGGCGTTTTTCCAGAGTTCCTTGCCGGTGTCGGCATCCAGGGCGATCAGGTTGTTGTGCGGGGTGCAGATGAACACCTTGTCGCCGACCTGCAGCGGGGTGAGCTGGTCTTCGGCGCCGTTGCCGTCGCTGATCGCGACATCACCGGTGTGGTAGGTCCAGGCCACCTTGAGCTTGTCGACGTTGGCGCGGTTGATCTGATCCAGCGCGGCGAAACGGCTGCCGCCTTCGGTGTTGCCGTAGTGCGCCCAGTCCTTCTGCGCCTTGCCCGGTTCCACGGCGGTCAGGCCCGGACCATTGCCGGTCGGTGCGACGCTGGGGTGAGCGACGAACATGTTGCCTGCGGCAATGGCCAGCACCACTGCCAGTGCTGCAGCCAGGGCATAGGCGCGACGACCGGCACTGCCGCCATTGGCACGCACCAACAGTGGATAGACCAGCGCGACCACCAGGCCGATGGCGCCGAACATGAACAGCCGCGAGAACAGCGGCCAGAATACCAGGCCCGCATCGGCCAGTGCCCAGATGAAGGTGCCGAGCAGAAACACGGCGTAGAGCCAGGCGCCGGCCGGCTTGCGACGGGCGATGAGCAGGCCGGCAATGGCCATCACCAGGCCGCCGATCAGGAAGTACCAGGAGCCGCCCAGGCCGGCCAGCTTGACGCCGCCCGCGGCCAGGAGCATGCCGAGCAGGGCGATGATGACGCCCAGCCCGACCAGAAGGAATGTGGAGGCGCCAGAGGCGCGGGGTGTGTCGTTCATGCCAGGGATCTCGCAGGTGGGATGCGCGAAGTCTAAGCCCTTAGCAAGCTAATTAACAAGTTGGTACATTTTATTGGGTGACGGATTGTCGCAGGTGTTTACAAGCTTTTTCCGGGATTTATCGTGAATATGGCGGTTATATGCAGATAAATTCAGGCAATTGGCATTGCTTGCGCATTCGACCAAGGTCGTATTCGCAAGTCAGCGGTACGTCGGAATCAGCGCCTGGGTTCGTGTTGCTTGCGGTAGGCACCCGGTTGCATGCCGATTGCCTTGGCGAATGCCCGGGTGAAGGCCGCCACCGATTGGTAGCCCGCCTGGGCGCCGACCTGTTCCACGGTATTGCCTGCGCGCAGCAACTGGCAGGCATGCCGCATGCGCAGGGCCAGCAGCACCTGGCCCGGCGATTGCCCGGCCAGTTCGTTGAAACGCTTGAAGAACGCCGAGCGCGACAGCCCGGTGCAGGCCGCCATGCTCTCCAGCGACCAGGCCTGGCCCGGGTCTTCGATCAGGCGTTCGAGCAGGCCGGCAAAGGCCGGCTGGCGGGCGAGGGCGATCAGCCCGCCGAGCGACTGGCCGCCATTGACTTGCTGACGCAGCACGTAGAGGAACAGCAGGTGGGTCAGGCGTTCGAGCAAGGTCTGCGAGGGTGTCGGCTGGCGGCGACATTCTTCCAGGATCAGCTCGAAGAGCGCTCGCGCGGCGCTGCCGGCCGGATCGTCGGCCCGCAGCAGGATCCAGTCGGCCAGCCCTTCGACGATCAGCGACGACAGCCCCGACTGGAACTGGAAGAAGCCGCACACCAGGCCCACGCCATCCCCTGCGTCGAGGTCCAGCGCCTGCATGGTGCGCCGCGGCTGGGCGCAGGCATCGACGGGGTCGGCGTCGCTGGAGAGCCTGTAGGCCAGGTCGCGCAGCAAAAACACCGCATCACCGCTGTCCAGGCGGATCGGCTCCGGTTGCCCGTCGATGTGCAGCCAGCAGTGCCCCTGAACCACCAGGTGGAAGCTGGCCCGGCCCATGCCCTGGGTGCTGGCGTGCCAGCCGCCGCAGTAGCGGCCGACATGAAAGAGGCTGGCGTCGAGCTCCAGGCCCTCTAATAACCAATCGACAAGATGGCTGGACGAAATCATCTAATGCAAAGACTCAGGAGCAAGGAAAGGCGACTGATGAATATGGATGCTACTTCTTATAACCAACAGACTGTACGGACACACATCAAAGGAGACTACTCCATGTCCTCGCGCATTACTCTACACACTCTGCAGAGCGCCCCGGAAGCTGCACGTCCCTTCCTCGAAAACGCCCAGAAGAACTCCGGCTTCATCCCCAACCTGCTGGGTATTCTGGCCAACGCCCCCGCGGCCCTGGAAACCTATGTCACGGTTTCGGCCCTCAACGGCAAGTCCGAGCTGACCCTGGCCGAGCGCGAAGTGGTGCAACTGATCGCCGCCACCAAGCACGGTTGCGACTTCTGCGTTGCCGGCCACACGGCAGTGGCCCTGAACAAGGCCAAGCTGCCGCAAGAGGTGGTCGATGCCCTGCGCGCACGTGGCGAGCTGCCTGATGCACGCTACGAAACCCTGGCCGAGTTCGCCCGTGAAGTCATCGCCACCCGCGGCAATGTCAGCGATGCCACCTACCAGGCCTTCCGCGATGCCGGCTTTACCGAAGGCAATGCCCTGGAAGTGATTCTGGGCGTGAGCCTCGCAACCCTGTGCAACTTTGCTAATGTGTTCGCCCAGACGCCGCTCAACGACGAGCTGAGCAAGTACCGCTGGCAGCCTTCGGCGTAATCCACGCCCGGTGCCGGCACGCCGGCGTTTTAAAAGGAGTAGGGACATGCTTGATTCTGCATTTCGACAATGGCTGGATGCCAATGCCGAGGCAATCGACCAGGGCCAGTGCGACCCGCACCTGGTGCTGGCCCACATCGCCGAGTCGCAGTTGCTGCGGGTTGGCGTCGATCCGGCACTTGGCGGCTCGGGCGGTGACGTTACCGACGCGGTGGAGGCCATCGCCGCCATCGCCAGTCGCTCGCTGGCCTCGGCCTTCGTCTGCTGGGGGCAGCGGGCCTTCATCGAATACCTGCTGCACAGCCCCAACCAGGCCTTGCGCGAGAAGTTGCTGCCTGAGCTGCTGACCGGCGAACTGGCCGGCGCCACCGGCTTGTCCAACGCCATGAAATTCCTCTCAGGTATCGAAGCCTTGCAAGTGCAGGCGCGTGCCGAGGGCGAAGGCTGGGCCCTCGAAGGCCGCCTGCACTGGGTGACCAACCTGCGCAAGAGTGGCTTCGTGGTGGCGGCGGCGATCGAGGCCGAAGAGGGCCAGGCGCCCTTCGTGCTGGCGATTCCGTCCGACAGCCAAGGCCTCGAGCGTTCCGACGACCTGCAACTGATGGGCCTGCAGTCGAGCAGCACCGCCGCGCTGGCCTTCCACCAGGTCGCGCTGGACCGCAGTTGGCTGTTGCACGAGAACGCCCGCGAGTTCCTGCCTCGGGTGCGTCCGGCATTCCTGGCGCTGCAGTGCGGCATGTCCATCGGCCTGACCCGTCGCGCCCTGGACGAAGTGCGCGAGCACCTGCAGGGGCGCGGCTCGTTCCTCGCCGAAGCCGAGCAGGTGCTGCGCGAGCGCCTGGAGAATACCGTCGGCGAGCTCAAGCAGGGCCTGCTCGACGGGCGTTTCCTCAAGCAGCCAGCGGCACTGTTCAAGCTGCGCATCACCCTGGCCGAAAGCGCCGCCGATGCGGTGCAGATGGAGCTTCAGGCCAGTGGCGGCAAGGCCTATCTCACCGCCTATGGCGAAGGCTTCGCCCGGCGTTGGCGCGAGTCGGCATTCGTGCCGATCGTTACGCCGAGCCTGGTGCAACTGCGCGCCGAACTGCAACGCCAGGCGGCGAACGTATGACCGACGTGTTACTCGAAGCCCGCGCCATCAGCCTGGGCTACCCTCGCGAGGGCGGCTGGCAGGCGGTGCTGGAGCAGTTCGACCTCAAGCTGTCGCCGGGCGAAGTGGTGACCATTCTCGGCCCCAGCGGTGTCGGCAAATCCAGCCTGCTCCGCGTGCTGGCAGGCCTGCAGCAGCCTGGTGGTGGTGCGGTGTCCCTGCATGGCGTGCCCCTGCAGGGGCCGCATCCGCGTCTGGCCGTTGCTTTCCAGGATCCGAGCCTGTTGCCCTGGCTGAGCCTTGAAAAGAACGTTGCCTTCGGCCTCGACTTCGCCCGTCAGCCTGCGCTGGCGGCGGCCGAGCGTCGTGCTCGGATCGACCACGCCATCGAGGCGGTGGGCCTGAACCATGCGCGCAGCCAGTACCCGGCGCAGCTGTCGGGCGGCATGGCGCAGCGCACGGCGCTGGCCCGTTGCCTGGCGCGCCAGCCGGAAGTGCTGCTGCTGGACGAGCCCTTCGGTGCACTCGATGAAGTGACCCGCGCCGACATGCAGCAACTGCTGCTGCAACTGATCGCCACCCACAACACCGCGGCGGTGCTGATCACCCACGATATCGACGAAGCCCTGCTGTTGTCCGATCGCGTGCTGCTACTGGGCAACCACCCGGCGCGCACCCTCGGCCAATGGCATATCGACCTGCCGCAGCCGCGCGCGCAGCGGGTCGAAGAGCTGGGCGCGCTGCGCATCGAGATCCTGAAAACCCTACGGCAGGCGAGCCGCCCCACCTCAACGTCTTCTTCCCCCCTGTCGTCGGAGCCTGCCCATGTGCATGGATGATTGCTGCTCTTCCACCTCGCGTCGCGATTTCATCAAGCTCAGCGCCATGCTCACCGCCGCCGGCGCCTTGCCGATGCTGTCGAGCCTGCAGGCGCGCGCCGCCGCCGAGCCGGACGCGCCGGTACGCATCGGCTACCTGCCGATCACCGACGCCACGCCGCTGCTGGTGGCGCACAACAATGGCCTGTTCGAGGCCGAAGGCATCAAGGCCGAGCGTCCGGTGCTGCTGCGCAGTTGGGCGCAGGTGATCGAAGCGTTCATCTCCGGGCAGGTCAACGTGATCCACCTGCTGTCACCGATGACGGTCTGGGCCCGCTACGGCAGCAAGGTGCCGGCCAAGGTCGTGGCCTGGAACCACGTCGGCGGCTCGGGCCTGACCGTGGCACCGGACATCACCGACATGAAGCAGCTCGGTGGCAAGACCGTCGCCATTCCGTTCTGGTACTCGATCCATAACGTGGTGCTGCAGCAGATGCTCAGTGACAACGGCCTGAAGCCTGTGTCCAAGCCTGCCACCGCGCAACTGGCGGCCAACGAGGTCAACCTGCTGGTGCTGCCGCCTTCGGACATGCCGCCAGCACTGGCCAGCAAGCGCATCGCCGGCTACATCGTCGCCGAACCCTTCAATGCCCTGGCCGAGAACCTCAAGGTCGGGCGCGTGCAGCGCTTTACCGGCGATGTCTGGCGCAACCATGCATGCTGTGTGGTGTTCATGCACGAGCACGACCTGAACAACCGCCCGGAGTGGTCGCAGAAGGTGGTCAATGCCATCGTCAAGGCGCAGCAGTGGACCCGTGATCACCGCGCCGAGGCCGCCGCCTTGCTGTCCAAGGCCGGCCCCAACAAATACACCCCGCACGAGCCGGCGGTGCTGACCAAGGTCCTGGCGCCTTCGGTCGAAGACCGCGCCGGCTACATCGCCAGCGGTGCGATCCAGCATCAGCAGTGGGACGAAAAGCGCATCGACTTCCAGCCGTACCCGTTCCCCAGCTACACCGAGGAGTTGGTCAAGCGCCTGAAGAACACCCTGATCGAGGGCGAGAGTGGCTTCCTCGCCGGACTGGACCCGGCGCAGACCGCGCGCGACCTGGTGGACGACCGCTTCGTGCGCAACGCCATCGCCGCCGTGGGTGGCCCGTCGGTGTTCGGCATCGCCGACAACTTCGAGCGTAGCGAGGAGTTCGCGGTCTGATGCGCAAGCATGTCGTACATGGCGCCTTGGGCCTTGCCGGGCTGGCGGTGCTGTTGCTGTTGTGGTGGGCGGGAGTGCGGGTGTTCGGCGAGGCCGATGGCCTGTCTGCGCGCTTCTCGCCCCAGGCGACGCTGGAGAGCCTGGTCGAGCTGCTCGACCATGGCGAGGTCTATGGGCACATCTGGGTGAGTCTCAAGCGTATCCTCATCGGCCTGCTGCTGGCGCTGCTGATCGGTGTGCCGCTGGGTTTGCTGGTGGGCAGCTACCGGCACCTGGAGGCGGCGACCACGCCGGCGTTCCAGTTCCTGCGGATGATCTCGCCGCTGTCGTGGATGCCGGTGGTGGTGATGCTGATGGGGGTGGGCGATCAGCCGATCTACTTCCTCCTGACGTTCGCCGCACTGTGGCCGATCCTGCTCAACACCGCCGCGGGTGTGCGTCAGCTCGACCCGCGCTGGTTGCAGTTGTCGCGCAGCTTGAGTGCCACGCGCTGGGAAACCCTGTGCAAGGTGATCATCCCCGGGGTGATCGGCCATGTGCTGACCGGCGTGCGCCTGGCGATCGGCATCCTGTGGATCGTGCTGGTGCCGTGCGAGATGCTCGGGGTCAGCGCGGGCCTGGGGTACTTCATCCTCGACACCCGTGACCGCCTGGCCTATTCGGAGCTGATGGCCATGGTGCTGCTGATCGGTGTGCTGGGCTTCATGCTCGATGCACTGGCGCGCGGGCTGCATCGGCGCTGGGTGCATGCCTGAGGTGTTCGGGCGTGCGGGCGCCTGCAGCTTCGGCGCGGCAACCATGCAGCCGACAACGATGTTAGCCGCATAAAACCACGGCGCCGCCGGCCACGGTGCTAGTCATGCAAGGACTGCGCAGGCGTGTAGACGCTGGACAAGGCACGTGCGCCCACACAAAAGGGTGTGGGCGCAGCTTAGCCTTCGTAGCCCAGATTCGGTGCCAGCCAGCGCTCGCTCACGCTGACATCCTGGCCTTTGCGGGCGCTGTAGCTGTCGATCTGGTCCTTCTCCACCTTGCCGACGGCAAAGTACTGCGCCTGCGGATGGGCAAAGTACCAGCCGCTGACCGCCGCCGCCGGGAACATCGCGAAGTGTTCGGTGAGGAACACGCCGCTGGGGCCGGTTTCGCCGATGGCCGTGCCATCGAGCAGACGGAACAGGGTCTCTTTCTCGGTGTGATCCGGGCACGCCGGATAGCCCGGGGCAGGGCGGATGCCGCTGTACTGCTCCTTGATCAGCGCATCGTTGTCCAGTTGCTCGTCCTTGGCATAACCCCAGTAGTCCTTGCGCACCCGCTCGTGCAGCCATTCGGCGCAGGCCTCGGCCAGGCGGTCGGCCAGCGCCTTGACCATGATCGAGCTGTAGTCGTCGCCTTTGTCCTGGTAGGCCTTGGCCACTTCCTCGGCACCGATGCCAGCGGTGGTGATGAAGCCGCCCACATAGTCGCTGATGCCGCTGTCCTTGGGTGCGACGAAGTCGGCCAGCGACCAGTTCGGCTTGCCGTCGGGCTTGATGGTCTGCTGGCGCAGGTGGTGCAGGGTGGCCAGAGGCTTGCCGTCGTCGCCATAGACTTCGATGTCGTCATGCGCGACCTGATTGGCCGGCCAGAAGCCGAATACCGCGCGGGCGCTGATGAGTTTTTCACCGATCAGCTTCTCGAGCATGTCGCAGGCATCCTGGTACAGCGCGGTAGCAGCTTCGCCGACCACCTCGTCGGTGAGGATGCGCGGGAACTTGCCCGCCAGGTCCCAGGAGATGAAGAACGGCGTCCAGTCGATGTACTTGGCCAGTTCGCGCAGGTCGATGTCTTCCAGCACCCTGACGCCGGTGAAGGAGGGCACCACTGCCTGGTAGCTGGCCCAGTCGTACTGTGGCTTGGCCGCTATCGCCTGTTCGTAGGTCAGGCGCTCGGTGCGGGCACTGCGGTTGGCGGTGCGCTCGCGCACTTCCACGTACTCCTGGCGGGTCTTCTCGACGAAGCCAGGCTTGAGCTCCTTGGACAGCAATTGCGTGGCCACGCCCACGGCGCGCGAGGCGTCGGTGACGTAGACCACCGCGTCGTTGGCGTACTTGGGTTCGATCTTCACCGCCGTGTGCGCCTTGGAGGTGGTCGCGCCACCGATCATCAGCGGCAGGTGGAAGTCCTGGCGCTGCATCTCGCGGGCGACGTGGACCATCTCGTCCAGCGACGGGGTGATCAGCCCGGACAGGCCGATGATGTCGCACTTCTGCTCGCGGGCGGTCTGCAGGATCTTCTCGGCCGGGACCATCACGCCCATGTCGACGATGTCGTAGCCGTTGCAGCCCAGCACGACGCCGACGATGTTCTTGCCGATGTCGTGCACGTCGCCCTTGACCGTGGCCATGAGGATCTTGCCCTTGGCTTCGGGCTTGTCGCCTTTTTCGGCCTCGATGAACGGGATCAGGTGGGCCACCGCCTGCTTCATCACCCGTGCGGACTTGACCACCTGGGGCAGGAACATCTTGCCCGCGCCGAACAGGTCGCCGACCACGTTCATGCCGCTCATCAGCGGCCCTTCGATGACTTCGATGGGGCGCGCCGACTGCTGGCGGCACTCCTCGGTGTCTTCGACGATGTAGGCGGTGATGCCCTTGACCAGCGCGTGTTCCAGGCGCTGGTCGACGGGCATCGAGCGCCACTCTTCGTTTTCCACTTCCTTCGCTGCGCCGCCGCCCTTGTAGTCGTCGGCGATGGCCAGCAGGGCGTCGGTGCCTTCGGGGGTGCGGTTGAGTACCACGTCCTCGACCTTCTCGCGCAGTGCCGGCGGGATCTCGTCGTAGATCTCCAGCTGGCCCGCGTTGACGATACCCATGGTCAGGCCGTTCTGGATGGCGTGGTAGAGGAACACCGAGTGGATCGCCTCGCGCACCGGGTTGTTGCCGCGGAACGAGAACGACACGTTGGACACGCCGCCGCTGGACAGCGCGTAGGGCAGGTGGTCACGGATGTAGGCGCACGCTTCGATGAAGTCGACGGCGTAGTTGTTGTGTTCCTCGATGCCGGTGGCAACGGCGAAGATGTTCGGGTCGAAGATGATGTCTTCGGGCGGGAAGCCTACTTCGTTGACCAGGATGTCGTAGCTGCGCTGGCAGATCTCGCGTTTGCGCGCGGCAGTGTCGGCCTGGCCGACCTCGTCGAACGCCATCACCACCACGGCGGCGCCGTAGCGTTTGCACAGGCGGGCGTGATGCTTGAACTGCTCGACGCCTTCCTTCATGGAGATCGAGTTGACGATGCCCTTGCCCTGGATGCACTTGAGGCCCGCTTCGATCACCTCCCACTTCGAGGAGTCGATCATGATCGGCACGCGGGAGATGTCCGGCTCGCCGGCGATCAGGTTGAGGAAGCGGACCATGGCGGCCTGGGAGTCGAGCATCCCTTCGTCCATGTTGATGTCGATCACCTGGGCGCCAGCCTCGACCTGCTGCAGGGCGACTTCCAGGGCTTCGGTATAGTTCTCCTCGCGGATCAGCCGGGCGAACTTGGCGGAACCTGTGATGTTGGTGCGCTCGCCGACGTTGACGAACAGCGACTGGCGATCGATGGTGAATGGCTCCAGGCCCGACAGGCGGCAAGCCTTGGGGATGTCCGGAATGGCCCGTGGCTTGTACTTGGCCACGGCCTCGGCGATGGCCTGGATGTGCGGCGGGGTGGTGCCGCAGCAGCCGCCGATGATGTTGAGGAAACCGCTGGCGGCGAATTCCTCGACCACGGCGGCCATTTCCGCCGGGGTTTCGTCGTATTCGCCGAAGGCGTTGGGCAGGCCGGCGTTGGGGTGCGCGGACACATGGGTGCCGGCCTTGGTCGACAGTTCTTCCAGGTACGGACGCAGGTCCTTGGCGCCCAGGGCGCAGTTCAGGCCGACCGAGATCGGGTTGGCGTGACGCACCGAGTTCCAGAAGGCTTCGGTGGTCTGGCCCGACAATGTGCGGCCGGAGGCATCGGTGATGGTGCCGGAGATCATGATCGGCAGTTCGATGCCGTCATCCTCGAACACCTGCTGCACGGCGAAGATCGCCGCCTTGGCGTTCAGGGTGTCGAAGATGGTCTCGATCAGGATCAGGTCGGCGCCGCCTTCGATCAGGCCGCGAGTGGCCTCGATGTAGTTTTCCACCAGCTCGTCGAAGGTGACGTTGCGGTAGCCAGGGTCGTTGACGTCCGGGGAGATCGAGCAGGTGCGGCTGGTCGGGCCGAGCACGCCGGCGACGAAGCGTGGACGGTCCGGCGTTTCCAGTGTCTTGGCGTCGGCCACCTGGCGGGCGATGCGCGCGCCCTCGACATTGAGCTCGTACACCAGCTCTTCCATGCCGTAGTCGGCCTGGGAAATCTGCGTGGCGTTGAAGGTGTTGGTCTCGAGAATATCGGCGCCAGCGTCCAGATAAGCCTTCTCGATGGCGGCGATGACATCGGGCCGGGTGAGCAGCAGCAGGTCGTTATTGCCTTTCACATCGCTTGGCCAATCGGCGAAGCGCGTGCCACGATAGTCGCCTTCCTCCAGGCGGTAGCTCTGGATCATAGTACCCATGCCGCCGTCGAGGATCAGGATGCGCTCCTTGAGGGCATGCTGGAGTGCTTGGAGACGAGCGCTGCGGTCGGACATGAGAACTACCTGGTCGGACAAATATCGGAAGTGCGGAATAATAACAAAGCTGCACGGATTTTAGACGTATCGCCCGATAGCATGAATTTGATTCATGTTGGTGATGCCAAGACTCAGGCCCAGGGACAGAAAGGCAAATCGTGACAGCTATCAAGAACCAGGACATACGGCACATGGTGCATCGTTTTATAGCCGCCATCTTCGCCCTGCTCGTCAGCGGCGCAGTGTTGGCGCAGGCCCCTCAATCGAGCTCGGCCATCTCCTATACCCGTGACATCCAACCGATCTTCACCCAGAAGTGCGTGGCCTGCCACGCCTGCAACGACGCCGCTTGCCAGCTCAACCTGGGCAGCGCCGAGGGGGCCGAGCGGGGCGCCTCCAAGGTGCCGGTGTACCAGGGCGAGCGCAGCCAGGCAGTCGCCACCACGCGGCTGTTCTATGACGCTCAGAGTGAAGAGGGCTGGCGCAGGAAAGGCTTCTATTCGGTACTCGACAACCAGGGCAGCCAGGCCGCGCTGATGGCGCGCATGCTCGAACTGGGCCACAAGACGCCGCTCACGCCCAACGCCAAGCTGCCTGAAGAGATCGTCCTGGGCCTTAACCGCAACAACATGTGCCCGTTGCCCCACGAGTTCGACGCCTATGCCGGTGCGCACCCGAAAGAGGGCATGCCGCTGGCGGTCACCGGGCTGACAGACCAGGAGTACTCGACCCTGCAGCGCTGGCTGGCGGCCGGTGCACCGGTCGAGTACCAGCCGATCCAGCCGAGCCCCAGCGAAGCGAAGCAGATCGCCGACTGGGAGGCGCTGCTCAACCGCCCCGGCTCCACCGAGGCGCTGGTGGGGCGCTGGCTGTACGAGCACTTGTTCCTGGCGCATATCTATTTCGTCGGCGGTGAGCAGGGCCACTTCTTCCAGTGGGTGCGCTCGCGCACGCCGAGTGGCCAGCCGGTCGACGTGATCGCCACGCGCCGCCCCAACGACCCGCCGGGCAATGACTTCTACTACCGGTTGATCCCGGTGCAGGGCGTGATCGTGCACAAGACGCACATCACCTACCCGATGGGGCCGCAGAAGCTCAAGCGGGTCAAGCAGCTGTTCTACAGCGGCGACTGGCGCGCCACCTCGCTGCCGGGCTATGGCCCGCAGCGCCGCGCCAACCCGTTCGAGACCTTCGAGGCGATCCCGGCGGTGGCGCGCTACCAGTTCATGCTCGACAACGCCGAGTACTTCGTGCGCACCTTCATCCGTGGCCCGGTGTGCCGTGGCCAGATCGCCACCGACGTGATCCGCGACAACTTCTGGGCGCTGTTCCAGGAGCCGGCCCACGACCGCTACGTCACCGATGCCGCCTACCGTGGCCAGGCCACGCCGTTGCTGGCCATGCCGGGGCAGATCGACGATGTCGGCAGCGTGCTGAGCCTGTGGCGTGCCTACCGCGACAAGCGCAACGACTACGAGACGCTGCGCCGCGAAGCCTACGCCGAAATGCCGCCGCCGAGTTGGTCGACGCTGTGGGCAGGCAACGACAACGCCTTGCTCAGCATCTTCCGCCACTTCGACAGCGCCTCGGTGAGCAAGGGCCTGATCGGCGACGTGCCGCTGACCATCTGGCTGTTCGACTATCCGTTGCTGGAGCGCACCTACTACCAGCTGGCGGTCAATTTCGACGTGTACGGCAACGTCTCGCACCAGTTGCAGACGCGCCTGTACTTCGACCTGATCCGCAACGGTGCCGAGGTCAACTTCCTGCGCCTGATGCCGGCCGACAAGCGCGGCGCGATCCTCAGCGACTGGTACCAGAACAGCGGCAAGGTGAAGATGTGGCTCGACTACACCGACATCGATACCGATACCCCAAGCGCCCTGCATCTGAACGAGCACAATGCCACACGCGACTTCGGCCTCAAGTTGCTGCAACGCACTGGCAGCCTGAACGCGGCGCCCGATCCGATCAATCGCTGCACCGGCGCCTATTGCTCGCGCCCGCAAATGAGCGAGGAGTTCCGAGATGTGGAGCAGAGCCTGAGCCGCCTGGTGTCGCGTCCGGCCGCAGGGCTGAAGGTGATCGGCCAACTGCCCGAGGCAACCATGCTGCGCATCGAAGGGCAGGGCGGTCAGCGTCAGGTCTACAGCCTGCTGCGCAACCGCGCCCACAGCAACGTTGCCTTCCTGCTGGGCGAGGCCTACCGCTACCAGCCGGGGCTGGACACCTTGACCCTGTATCCGGGGGTGCTGAGCAGTTATCCGAACTTCATCTTCAACATTCCGGCCAGCGACGTGCCGGAGTTCGTCGAAGACATGGAAGCGGCGCGTGACGACCAGGGCAAGTTCGAGCGTATCGTCGAGCGTTGGGGCGTGCGCCGCAGCCATCCGCAGTTCTGGCAGTACTTCCATGACCTGAACACCTACATCAAGGAAACCGAACCGGTGGAGGCCGGCGTGCTGGACATGAACCGCTACGAGAACCTCTGATCGATTGCCGGGAAAGGCGTGCGACCTTTCCCGGCATTCTGCGGTCGGACCTGTGGGTGGCCCCGGGGATGCGTTGCAGCCCATCGCGGGCCTGAATGCACCAAGAACCGCAGGACAACCCATGTTGTATTCGCTTCAGGCTCTCCGGGCGTTCGCCGCCTGGGTGGTGGTTTGCCACCACTTCATGCAGATCTTCTTCGATTTCAATGCCAAAGGCCCCGTCGGCCGCCTGCTCGCCGAGCGCGGAGCGGTGGGGGTCGATATCTTCTTCGTCATCAGCGGCCTGGTGATCTACCTCTCGACCCGCGACAAAGTCATCGCCCCGCGCGAATTCCTGCTCAACCGCGCCTTGCGCATCGTCCCGGCGTACTGGTTCTACACCTTGCTCATGGCCCTGCTGTTAATAGTGGCCAGCCGCTGGATGCCGCACCAGGTGTTCGAGTGGCAGCACCTGGTGCTGTCGCTGTTGTTCGTGCCCGCGGAAAACCCGGGTGGCTACGGGCTTTATCCCACGCTCAATGTGGGCTGGACGCTGAACTTCGAGATGTTCTTCTACCTGTTGTTCGGCCTGGCGTTCCTGGTGCGCCAGCGTCATCACCTGGTGCTGGTCACTGCGGCGCTGCTGCTGGTCAGTGAGGTGCTGGGGCGCCTGGGGGTGCTCAGCCGCTTCTACAACAACGACATCATCTACGAGTTCCTGCTGGGCATCGGCCTGGGTGTGCTGTATCGGCGCGGGCTGATCCGCGAGGGGCTGTGGCTGCCGCTGGCGGTGCTGGCGGCGGCGGGGTATGCGCTGTACCAGCTCGATGCTTCGCAGCGCCTGCTGCATTGGGGCTTGCCCAGTGCGATGGTGGTGCTGGCCTTTGTCGCACTGGAGCCGTACTTTCGTGGCAATCAGGTGCTCAAGGCGTTGGGCGACTGTTCGTACTCGGTGTATCTCACCCATGTGCTGGTGCTGTGGGGAGGCTGGTTCATCAGCCAGCGGCTGCGGCTCAATCCGTATCTGGTGTTCGCCTTCTGCGTACCGTCAATCGGACTAATGTCGTGGTTCAGCTACCAGTGGCTGGAGCGCGGCCTGTACCGCCGTCTCAAGGCCTGGTTCGGGGTGCGGGGGATGCGCCAGGCGCAACCGGCACTATCCCGAGTCAATTACTAGGACTTTGTTCGAGGCTTGGCATGACGTACACTGGGCGACAAGTCTGTGAGGAACTTCCATGAGCGCTATAACCATTACCGACGCCGCCCATGATTATCTGGCCGATCTGCTCTCGAAGCAGAACACGCCCGGGATCGGCATCCGCGTTTTCATCACCCAGCCGGGCACCCAGTACGCCGAAACCTGTATCGCCTACTGCAAGCCGGGCGAAGAAAAGCCTGACGACACCGCCGTGGGTCTGAAGAGCTTTACCGCATACATCGACGCCGTCAGCGAGCCGTTTCTCGAAGACGCACTGGTCGACTACGCCACCGATCGCATGGGCGGCCAGCTGACCATCAAGGCGCCGAACGCCAAGGTGCCGATGGTCAACGAAGACAGCCCGATCAACGAGCGCATCAACTACTACCTGCAGACCGAGATCAACCCCGGTCTTGCCAGCCACGGCGGTCAGGTGAGCCTGGTCGATGTGGTCGATGACGGCATCGCCGTGCTGCAGTTCGGCGGTGGCTGCCAGGGCTGTGGCCAGGCGGACGTCACCCTCAAGGATGGCATCGAGCGCACGCTGCTCGAGCGCATCCCGGAGCTCAAGGGTGTGCGTGACGTGACTGACCACACGCAAAAAGAGAACGCCTACTACTGATAGGCACTATCGCGGGGCAAGCTCGCTCCTACAGGTACGGCGTCGTGCCTGTAGAAGCGGGTTTGCCCCGCGATTGCATTCGCTGCCCGCCAAAAATGTCTTCGCCTAGCAACAAAGTGTTACTGTTTCAAGCCCTGCGACAACAGGCCGCAGCCCGTAAACCAAGGGCTGCAGCCCGATCTGCCAAAGGTCGTCTGGATGGTGCGGGGGTGTCATGCCAGAATGCCCCGGTTTTTCGACCGGCCCTGCTCGAGGGCCGGCACCTTCCCTGTAAAGGATGGTTCCATGACTGATCTACTGACCCGGCGCGCAGTTGTCGCCGGGATGGGCGTACTGGGGCTTGGCCTGCTGGCGGGTTGCAACCCGGCCCGGGGCCTGGACTTCAAGTACGGCAAGAACATGAGCAACGAGATCCTCGGGCGCAAGTTCAAGCTCAAGGATCCTCAGGGTAACGAGCGTACCCTGTCGAGCTTCTACGGCTCGATGCCGATGATCTTCTTCGGTTTCACCCAGTGCCCGGCGGTCTGCCCGACCACGCTGGCACGCGCCGCGCAGATCCGCAAACTGCTCAAGGGCCGTGACCGTGATCTGTTCCAGGTGGTGTTCATCACCCTGGACCCGGAGCGTGACACCCCTGAAGTGCTGGACGCCTACGTCAAGGCCTTCGACCCCTCGTTCGTCGCCCTCACCGGCACCCCGGAAGAAATCGACGAGGTGGCCCGGGAGTTCAAGGTGTTCTACGAAAAGGTCCCTGCCGGCGACACCTATACCATTTCCCACTCGTCCACCAGCTACGTCTACGATACGCGTGGCACCTTGCGCCTGAGTCTGGGCCATTCCCTGAATGCTCAGGAATGCGCCGAAGACCTGCGCACCCTGATGGAGATCTGCTGAATGTCGATGCAACCGATCAAGCGCGGCCTGGCCGCTCTCGCCCTGCTGGGCCTGGCACTGCCGGCGCTGGCCGACACCACCGTAAGCGACGCCTGGGTGCGCGCCAGCGTACCGCACCAGCAGTCCACCGGTGCCTTCATGACCCTGACCGCCAGCACCGACAGCAAGCTGGTGGGCGTGGCTTCGCCGGTGGCCAAGACCGTGCAGGTGCACGAGATGACCATGAATGGCGATGTGATGGGCATGCGTGAAGTGAAGGCGGTGGAGCTGCCGGCTGGCAAGCCGGTCACCCTCGACCCCAACGGTTTTCACGTGATGTTGATGGGCCTGAACGACCAGGTGAAGGAAGGCCAGCAAGTGCCGCTGACCTTGACCATCGAAGATGCCAAGGGCCAGAAGCAGACAATTGAGGTGCAGGCGCCGGTCAAGCCGCTGACCGCCGAGATGGACGCCGGGCACGACCACATGCACATGAAGCACTGAGTACCTACAGGGGCCGCGAAAGCGGCCCTTGTTCTTTCAGCCTGCTGTCGTTCAGCTACGGAATCGCGGCAGCGGCCGATCGATGGTCAGCGAAGTCAGGGTCTTGCGAACCTGGGCTTCGTCGGCCTCCAGGGCCTTGAGGCTCGCGCGGATCTTGCCAGCCGAGGGCACATCGCCCTGCCGGTCGATCCAGTCGGCGATTTCCTTGCAGGCGCTGCTCAGGCAGGCCTGGCGCTGGTTCATCAGCGTGATGAGGGTGGTGAGCTCTCGTTCTGACATGGCAGGATCCTCCGTTCAGCCCTCTCAGTGTAGCAGCGGCTGGCGGTCTTGCCGGGCGATGGGTCAGTGGTGCAGGCAGGCGAGACGGTAGGCGCCTGGCGTCACGCCGAAGGCCTGCTTGAACTGCCGGCTGAGGTGGCTCTGGTCGGCGAAGCCCAGCGCAAAGGCCACTTCCGAAGCTGGCAGGCCACGGCGCAGGAACTCTCGGGCGCGGGCCAGCCGACGCTGCTTGAGCCAGGCATGGGGCGGCAGTCCGGTGGCCTGGCGAAACACCCGGGCAAAGTGGAAAGGTGACAGGTTGACCGCCGCAGCCAGAGCCTCCAGCGAAGGCGGATCGGCCAGTTGGCTTTCCAGCAGTTCGCGGGCCCGTGCCACGGCCACCGGCTCGTGACCGGGGGCAGCAGGTTCGCTGCAATGGCCATGACGTTGTACCAGCGCCAGGACCGCATCGCGCCAGGCGGTTTGCTGCTCCAGCGCGCTCGCTCCGGCCTCCGACAGGCGGTGCACGCGGCTGAAGGCCGCCGCCAGGGTCGGGTCCTGCACCACGCTCTGCCTGAAGTGCGGCAAGCCGTGGCGGCCCAGCTCCAGCTCGTCGAGCACCCCGGTGACACGTTCGTGTTCCGGATAGAACGCACGGTAGCGCCAACCTGCCTCGTGGGCCTTGGCACCTGTGTGCAATTCGTCGGGATTGATCAGCACCACGCTGCCGACCGGCGCCAGGTGATCACTGCCGCGGTGCCAGAAACACTGGGCGCCGGACTCTATCACGGTGAACACATAGCCTTCGTGCACATGCGGCGCAAAGCGCTGCTGTACATAGCGGGCGTGCAGCATCTCGACATCGCCGAGGGCTGGCGCCTGCCACAGGTGGATTTGTTCGCGCAGGGGCGTGCTCATGTCAGCCAGCTGCGCAGGAGAAAGAAGATCAGCATGCTCGCCAGCATGCTCAGCAATACGCTGCGGGTCAACAGCACCAGGGCGATGGCCACCAGCGAGCCAAGCAGGTAGGGATTGAGCGGGTCGAGGTTCAACTGATGCTCGGGCAGGAAAATGATCGGCCCGCAGATTGCCGTGAGCATCCCTGGCACGGCGAAGCCGAGGAACTGGCGCACGTTGGAGCCCAGGCGCAAGGGCAGGCGCGGCTCGAGAAAGACATAGCGATTGAGGAACACCACCACGCCCATCGCGACGATCAGCAGCCAGATCATGAGCGGCTCCCAGCGAATTTCTGACAGACAAAACCCGCAGCCATGCCCAGCAGGCCGGCGGCGACCAGCGCCGTCTCCCAGTGCCAATGGCTGAACAGCACCGAGCAGAACAGCGACACCGCCACGCACACCAGGGTCGGTACGCTGCGTACCAGCGGCGTGATCAACGCGACGAAGGTGGCGACGATCGAGAAGTCCAGGCCGAGCTGGTCCAGGTGCGGGATATTCTGGCCGAGGATGATGCCGGCCAGGGTGAACAGGTTCCAGGCCACATAGAAGGTCAGGCCCACGCCTAATGCATACCAACGGTTGAACTGTTGCTGGTCGTGGTGGCTGGTCAGGGCGAAGAGTTCATCGGTGAGCAGAAAGCCCAACCCCAATCGCCAGCGGGTCGGCAGCCCCGACACCACCGGGCGCATGGACAAACCGTAAAGCAGGTGCTGCGACGTCAGCAGCAGGGTGGTCAGCAGGATCGACAGCAGCCCGGCGCCGCTCTTGAGCATGCCGATCGCCACCAGTTGCGCAGCCCCGGCGAAGACGATCGCCGACAGCCCTTGGCCTTGCCAGGCGCTGAGGTTGGCTTCGATGGCCATGGAGCCTGCGAGCAGCCCCCAGGGCGCAACGGCGAGCGATAACGGCAGGATGGCGACGGTGCCTTGGGTGAAGGCGTGGCGGGCGAGCGGCGGACTGCTGGACATGGCGGCTACGGACAAAGGCAGGGATGGGCAGCATGCCAGAGGAAAAAGCTGCCTGGCTTGAACGATCTTGCTCGTTTACCGGTGCGATGCGTTCTGTCACGACATTTTTTTCACATCCCCTTGCTAGGATCGCCGCGACAGTAAGGAGCGATCGATGATTCAAGTGTTGCGCAAGCGTGGCGTCAGGCTGACTTTGGCCGCGACAGCCGGAGTCGTCACCTGTGCCCTGGGCTTTTTTGCCTGGCAGACGTTCTACCCGGTGCAGGCCTCCGAGGGCTGGCACGTGCAGGTGCTCCACCGTGACGTGGCCAAGGCCGCCTCACTGCTGCCGCTGGCCGATGGCAGTCTGCTGGTCAGCCGCGAGCTGGACGATGGGCTGGGCAGCATTCTCAAGATCACCCCACAAGGGGAGCGGGTGGTGGTGGTCGATGGCCTGTCCAAGCCTGACGGCATGGTTGCGGTCGAGGGTGGCTGGGTGTTCAGCCAGGAGGGCGGGCTGGCCCCGGTCAGCCTGTCTCGCGATGGCCGGATCACCGCCTTGTTCAACGGCGAAAGCGTGCAAGGCCTGTGGAACGACGGCGACCACCTCTACGCCATCGAGGACCGCAAGGGCGATGGCCGCCTGATGCGCTATGACTGGCACAGCGGCCAGGTGCAAGTGCTGCGCTCGGCACTGACTGAAACCGAAGGGCTGACACGCTGCAGCGGTGGTCAATTGCTCTATACCGAAAAGGCTGCCGGCAAGATCCGTGCGCTGAACGAAGGGGGTGAAGACCCGGTAGTGGCCGAGGGACTGCGCAATCCCACCTTCCTGTTCTGCGACCAGCGCGGGTTGTGGATCAGCGAAGACTCCACGCATCGCGCGCGTCTGCTGCGCATCGATGCCGAGGGTAAGCGGCATACCGTGTTGTCCTTCCTCAAGGCGCCGCAGTCGATCGTGCCTGATGGCAAGGGCGGCTACCTGCTCGCCGAAGGCGGTCGCAATCGCGTCCTGCACCTGTCACCGCCCGCGCAGGAACTGGAAGCGCATGTGGCCAGCCTCTACGCGGAACTGCCCTGATCCGTCTCAGTGGCCGACCAGCGTTTCACTTGGGTTGCGCGATCAGCAGCAGCGACTGCGGCACCGGGCTCTGGGGGTGTTGCGGCTCCTGCAGCGTGCACAGGTTGAAACCTGCCATGTCCAGTGCGGCAAGCCAGCTGGACAGCGTGCGGAAATACCAGGGCATGGGCTCCCAGTTGCCCTCGAAACCTGCAAAGGACTCTACCCGCCAGCCATCCTGGTAGTTTCCCGCAGCCGCACTCCACGGGTGCAGGGTCTGGATCACCAGTGCGCCGTCTGGTGCCAGCAGCGGCGCCAGGGCAGCGAGCAGCGGGATGATGTCCTGGTGCAGCAGGGCGAAGTTGGCACAGATCGCCGAATAATCCCGACCGATCTCCACCTCGGCGCTAATCAGTTGCGTGTAGCTGGCCAGGTGCACCTGCGTCGAGCCTGCCGCCCTGGCCGACTCGACCAAGGTCCTGTCGCCGTCTACTCCCACGGCCTCGATTCCCCGGCCCTCCAAGGCGCGCAGCAGCCAGCCCTCGCCACAACCGAGGTCGAGCACGCGCTCCGGCTGGCAGCCGAGGATCGCCAGCAAGATCGCCTGGTCGGTGACCTGGCGGCGCGAGGCGATGCTGCCGCTGCGCACGGCCTCGATCCAGGCCTTGGCATTGTGCTGCCAACTGTCCAGCAACTGGGTGGTGGGATTGGGCATTGGTTGGCCTGCGTGCAGTGGGCGATGCACAGCATTCTAGTGCAACGCTGCCCCGAGACTTGTGCATCGGCCCATGCCCCCGCCACACTGGCTTCCCCGGACAAGGAGCAGCGCATGGCACTTTCGACGACGGACTTCACCACCCGGTTGCTGGTAGACGCGGGCATCGGCCCTGGCATGCGAGTGCTGGATGTCGGCTGTGGAGCGGGTGATGTGAGTGTGCTGCTCGCCGAGTTGGTCGGGCGTGACGGGGCGGTGGTCGGGATCGACCAGTCCGTGGCTGCGCTTGAACTGGCACGCCAGCGTTCGCCTGTTTCGGGCCATGCCCTGGTCGAGTTCGTCGCGTGCGACCTGCATCGATTGCCCGAATCCCTGGGGCTGTTCGACGCCATCGTCGGACGGCGGGTGCTGATGTACCAACCAGACGCCGTTCTGGCCGTGCGCAGGTTGTCCAGGTTGTTGCTGCCTGGCGGCGTGCTGGTGTTCCAGGAGCACGACAGCACCCTGACGCCCGCGAGTCTGGAACCTTTCCCGCTGCATCGCCGCGCCCAGCAGTGGCTCCAGCGAATGCTCGCCCATGAAGGGGCAGACCTGCACATCGGCTTCAATCTGCATCGCATCCTCACTGAAGCCGGATTGCAGGTGCAGAGCCTGCGCGCCGAATGCCTGTTGCAGACCCCGGACAGCCCCTACGGGCTGGCAGCGATCATACGGGCGTGCCTGCCACGAATCCTCGAGCACGGCATCGCCACGGCGCGCCAGGTGGGGATCGAAACGCTACAGGCACGGCTGGATGCCGAGCGCATGCAGTCGCAAGGGATCTATATCGGCGACATGGCATTCGGGGTCTGGGCGAACAAGCGCTGACGCAGTGGGAGAGGGGGCTTGCCAATCGCTAATGATTCTCGTTAATGTAATGTTATTACATTATTAATCGTCGTATCGGAGCATCGCCATGCAAGTCTTGTCATCCCTCAAGCACGCCAAACTGCGCCACCGCGACTGTCAGGTGGTCAAGCGCCGCGGCCGCCTGTATGTCATCTGCAAGTCGAACCCGCGTTTCAAGGCGCGCCAAGGTGGAGTGAAGAAGAAGCGCGGTTGAGCGGCAGGCCTGTTTTCAAGGGTGTGAGCAAGACGGTTGCTCCCATCCGCGAATGTGCGGCGGTATACTCGCCGCCCGTTCGACTGTTATCCGAGTATTTCAATGGGTTTTTCCGCTACCGTCACACCTGAGCCGCGCCGCCTTGGCGCGCCGCTGATTGCCCTGGCCCTGCTGCTGGCAGGCGCCTGGTTCCTCAACCTCAATGCCGGTTTCAAGCAGGTGCTGTTGCTGCTGGTCGGCGCGGCGCTGGGCCTGACCCTCTACCATGCCGCCTTTGGCTTTACCTCGGCCTGGCGGGTGTTCATCAATGAACGCCGTGGCGCGGGCTTGCGGGCGCAGATGGTCATGTTGGCGCTGGCGGTCCTGCTGTTCTTCCCGGCGCTGTCGGCGGGCAGCTTGTTCGGCAGCCCTGTCACCGGCCTTGTGGCCCCTGCCGGGGTGTCGGTGGTGTTCGGCGCGTTCATCTTCGGTATCGGCATGCAACTGGGCGGCGGTTGTGCCTCGGGCACGCTGTTCACTGTCGGGGGCGGCAATGCGCGGATGCTGGTGACGCTGCTGTTCTTCATCATCGGCTCGGTCACCGCGACCCACCATGCCGATTGGTGGTTCGCCCTGCCTTCATTTCCGGCCACCTCGATCGTCCAGGCGTGGGGCATGGGGCCTGCGCTGGTGGCCAGCCTCGGCCTGTTCGCGGTGATCGCCTGGGTCAGCGTGGTGCTGGAGAAGCGTCGCCACGGCGCGCTGGAAGCGCCCGTGAGCAGCGAGCATCAAGGCCTGCGCCGTTTCCTGCGTGGGCCTTGGCCACTGCTGTGGGGCGCAATCGCGCTGGCGTTGCTCAACTACGCCACCCTGGCGCTGGCCGGACGCCCCTGGGGTATCACCTCGGCCTTCGCCTTGTGGGGTGCCAAGACTTTGAGCGGGCTGGGCGTGGACGTGGGCAGTTGGGTGTTCTGGCAGTCGCCGGCCAACGCCAAGGCCTTGGCTGCACCGCTGTGGCAGGACATCACCACGGTGATGGACCTGGGGATCGTGCTGGGTGCCTTGCTCGCTGCCGGTCTGGCGGGACGCTTCGCGCCGAGCCTGAAGATCCCGATGCGCTCGCTGATCGCCGCGGTGATTGGTGGCCTGCTGCTGGGGTACGGTTCGCGTCTGGCCTATGGCTGCAACATCGGCGCCTATTTCAGCGGCATCGCCTCGGGCAGCGTGCATGGCTGGCTGTGGTTGGTGGCGGCCTACGCCGGCAACCTGATCGGTGTGCGACTGCGCCCGCTGTTCTTCGCTGGCGAGCGACGAGCAGCAACCCTGACCGGTTGCTGAGGTGCTTTCAGGGCGCTGAGGCGTAAGCGATCAGCGCCTGTGAAATGGTGAGAAACTACATGAGGTTTTTCTATAAATAACTTCATGTATGTTTCTTATACCATTGATAAATATAGATTTATTTTCTCGATTAATGACGATCGCGTGCGTCCGCTTCAGGCACTGAACCCCGCCTGCTGACCTTCTGTTTTCGTTTTGATGACAATTCGATAACGATTCTCATCCGAGATTCGTTTTCATGTGAATGCCGGCCAACCGGTATCCAGGACTTTCATCGAATCGAACAAGGAGAAGGCAGCGATGTTCGCGCCCATCAGCCGTAGCATGACTCTCACCTTGGGTCTGTGCGCCACCGTCATCAGCCCGGCAGGGGTGGCCGAAGAGCGCGAAAAGCGTTCCGAGGAAGGCGTACTGGAGCTCGGCTCCACCGAAATCCTCGCCCAGGGCCTGGGCAGCACCACCGAGCACACCGGCTCCTACACCACCGGCAGTATGAGCGCCGCCACGCGCCTGAACCTGTCGATCAAGGAAACCCCGCAATCGGTCTCGGTGCTGACCCGCCAGCAACTGGACGACTTCCAGCTCGACACCTTGTCCGAAGCGCTGGGCCACGTCACTGGCGTGACCGTCCAGCGCAACGACTCCGAGCGACCGATGTACTATGCGCGCGGCTACTCGATCAACAACTTCCAGATCGATGGGATGCTCAACACCTTCTCGGGGCTCAAGTCCGACTCCGACACCATCATCTACGACCGTATCGAGGTGGTGCGTGGCGCTACCGGCCTGACCACCGGCGCGGGTGATCCCTCCGGCACCATCGCCATGGTACGCAAGCGCCCGTCCCATGAGCTGGCGGTGAAGACCGGCATCAGTGCCGGCAGTTTCGACAACTACTACAGCTACGTGGACGTTGGCGGCCCTTTGGGTTGGGACGGGCGCCTGCGTGGGCGCACGGTGCTGGCCTATCGCGACAACAAATCGTACATGGACCACTACCAGACCCAGCGTGAGGTGGCCTACGGCATCCTCGAGGCCGACCTCACCGACAGCACGGTGCTTGCGGTCGGCTACGACTACCAGAACAAGCATGTCCAGGGCTCTAGCTGGGGCACCGTGCCCTACTGGAACGCCGATGGCAGCAAGGCCAACCTGCCACGCTCGACCAACCTGGCGGCGCCCTGGTCGTCCTGGCCACTGAAGGACCAGACGGTGTTCGCCACGCTCGACCAGCAACTGGGCAACGACTGGCTGCTCAAGGCGGCCTACACCCATCGGCAAAGCGACAGCGACGGCAAGGTCTACTATGGCGGCAACGGCTTCCCCGAGGCCGACCGCAGCGGCATGAAGGCCTGGAGCAGCCATTTCTCCGGAGAGGAGCAGATGGATGCCGTGGACTTCAACCTTGCAGGCCCCTATCAGTTGCTGGGTCGTACCCACGATTTCATGATCGGCTACGGGGTTTCCGAGCGACGCGACAGCTCGCCGTACTACACCGGCCGCAACGATCCGCAGGGCTACGCGATCATTCCCGACTGGAAATACATGGGCGGTATTCCCAAGTTCTACGATCGCAAGACTGGCCTGGATGAATCGCGCTCGCGCATCGAGCAGAAGGCCGGCTACATCGCCACCCGGCTCAACCCTACCGATCGCCTGCACCTGGTACTCGGCAGCCGCTACGGCAGCTGGAAGACCACCAGCAAGTCCTGGAGCTACGATGACAACCTGGCGGTCAGCGACATCTCCCGCAGCGAGCAGACCCAGAACGACCAGTGGACGCCCTATGCCGGTGTGCTCTACGACCTCAATGAGCAATTCACCGTCTATGTCAGCTATACCGACATCTTCAACCCGCAGACCAACAAGGACATCAGCGACAAGTACCTGGACCCGGTCGTGGGCAAGGTCTACGAGCTGGGCCTGAAGGGCAGCCTGTTCGAGGACCGGGCCAACCTCAGCGCCGCGGTGTACCGCAGCAAGCAGGACAACGTTGCGGAGGTCGACGACTCGGTGCCGCCAGGCCCCAACGGCGAGCAGTACTACAAGTCCGGTGGCAAGGGGGCGGTGGTCGAGGGCTTCGAGGCCGAGTTGGCAGGCGAGGTGATGACGGACTGGCAGATGAGCCTGGGCTACAGCTACACCCACGCCCTGCGCGGCGACAAGACGCGCAAGGACACTGCCCGACCGATGAACCTGGTGCGTTTCTCCAGCACCTACAAGGTGCTGCCAAAACTGACCGTGGGCGGCACCCTCGACTGGCAGAGCCACACCTTTGGTGTCGGTAACCGCCCAGTGGGGCGCAATGCATCGGGTGGCATCATCACCGCCAGAGACCGCATGAGCCAGCGGGCGTTCTCGGTGGTCGGGCTGATGGCCCGCTACCAGATCGACGAACACCTGTCGGCATCGGTGAACGTGAAGAATCTGTTCGACGAGCACTATTACAACAACCTGGGGTTCTACAACGGCGTCTATAACGGCGAACCGCGCACCCTGATGGTCAGCCTGGACTGGTCGTTGTAGCGTCCTGCGCCTGGCCTGCGACGTGCAAGCGCTCGCAGGCCAGGTTCAGCGCCCCAGCGGCAGCGCTACCGCAATCATCGCGAACAGCGCGCCGCAGCAGCGGTTGAACCCCTTGCCGCCCTTGGCCAACCACGGCCTGATGCGACCGGCCAGGCGTGCCAGCAGGTATTCGACCAGGCATTCCACGCAGGCGAACGTCGCCGCCATCACGATGAACTGCAGGGCCAGGCCGCGTTGCGGGTCGATGAACTGTGGCAAAAAGGCGCCATAGAACAGCAGCACTTTCGGGTTGGACAGCGCCGACAGCAAACCCTGGCGGAACAAACCGGCATTTCCCAGCCGGGTCTGGCCCTGGGCCAGGTCCAGGTGCAGGGGTGGGGCACGCCAGAGCTGGATGCCGAGCCACAGCAGATAGGCGCCGCCGACCCATTTGAGCACTTGCAGCACGGAGCCGGACGTTTGCAGCAGTGCGCTCAGCCCGAACATCGCCAGGGCGATCAGGGCGCTGAAACCACACATGCCGCCGAGGATGGTGAACAGCGTTCGCCGCGCGCCGTAGCGGGCGCCATGAGTCAGGGCAAGCAAACTGTTGGGACCCGGGGTCAGAGACAGGCCGATGCTTGCCAGCAGGTAGATGAGCCAGGTGTCGAGTGCCATGAGAACGCCTTGTAGGGGAAGGGGCGGCGGGCCCGCTGCGCGCAAGCGGCCCTGTGAGTGCGAAGTATAGGGCCGCTTGTCCTTAGCGCATGGGTATGATCTGGACGTTCAACTGTTGGCGTGCCAACACCCTGCGCACACTTTGCCCGCCATCGATCACCGCATATTTGGCAAACTCCAGCAAAATCAGTGGGTTGAAACCCGGCACAACTTCTGCAAAAGCCCCTGCATGCCCAGTCATCCGCAGGAGCGCCCTTGAACCGACTCAACTTCCCCTTGATCCCGCTCTGTGCCGTGCTGGCCCTGGCTGGCTGCGAGCGTGCCGAGCAGGTCACGACGCGCAGCGACCAGCCGCTGCACGGCGGAACCTTGGTCTATGCCACCGACCGTGAGCCCACCTGCCTGGACCCGCATGTGGCGGGTGACATGCCGCAAGTGTTCGTGGCCCAGCAGTACCTCGACTCGCTGGTGTCGATGGACAGCGACGGCCGTATCGGTCCTTGGCTGGCCGAGCGTTGGCAGGTGTCCGCCGACGGCCTGAGCTACACCTTCCACCTGCGCCGCGACGTGCATTTCACCGATGGCACGCCGTTCAATGCCCAGGCGGTCAAGGCCAATCTCGACCACATGGCCGACCCCAAGACCCAGTCCAGCACCGCGGGCGGCTATATCCGCCAGTATCGCGGCACCGATATCGTCGACGAATACACCGCCGTGGTGCACCTGGCCACGCCTTACGCCGCCTTCCTCGAAGTGCTCGCCCAAGGTTTTCTCGGCATCCAGTCGCCCACCGCGCTCAAGCGCAGCCGTGACGAGAACTGTGAAAGCCCGGTGGGCAGCGGGCCGTTCAAGGTGGTGCGCTGGGACCGGCAGAACCAGGTCGAACTGGTGCGCAACCCTGACTACAACTGGGCGCCTCCGACCGCCAGGCACCAGGGCCCGGCGTATCTTGAGCGCATCGTGTGGAAGTTCATCCAGGAGCCTTCGGTGCGTTTCGCCTCGCTGCAGGCCGGTGAGGTCGACGTGATCGAGAGCGTGCCACCCGAGTCGCACGAGGCTGCGCGGCGCAATCCGGATGTCGAGCTGATCATCGCCCAGCGCCCCGGCAACCCCACCAACGGCACCTTCAACCTGCGCCGGGCGCCGTTCGACGATATCCGCGTGCGGGAAGCCTTCGTACGCAGTGCCGATATCGAAGGCGCGCTCAAGAGCGTGTACTTCGGCGAGTTTCCGCGAGCCGGTGGCCCGCTCAGCGTGGCCACGCCGTTCTACAGCGGCGATTTCGAGCGCAGCCAGGACTACGATCCGCAGCGCGCCGCCCGATTGCTCGACGCCGCCGGCTGGACCGCGCGTGATGCGCAGGGTTACCGCACCCGCAATGGCAAGCGCCTGAGCGCGGTGGTGCTGATCGGCGCGCGTACACCGCCTTCGGAACTGACCCTCTGGGAGCAGGTGCAGGCCACCACCCGCCAGGCTGGCCTGGAACTGGTGATCGATCAGATGAGCGACGCCCAGGTCACCGCGCGCCAGGCCGCCTGGGACTACGACATCCGCACCGGTTACTGGAACACCAACACCCCGGATGTGCTGCGCATCATCTTTGGCTCGGCGTTCGTCCAGCCGGCAGGTGTCGGCGGCTATCACCAGAACTCCTCGGGCTTTGCAGATCCGGGCTTCGATGCGCTGCTCGACGACGCCCTGGCCACACAGGATCCGGAGCGCCGTCGGGCGCTGTACCTCAAGGCCCAGCAACAGGCCGCCAGCCAGTACCTGCAATTGACCACCTACCCACAGAGCACGCGGCTGGGCCTCTACAAGACGGCCCACGGCGTGCGCCTGGAGCCCTCGTTGGCGGTGACCTACCTCTATGACGCATGGGTGAGCAAATGAGCGACCCGACGACCCTGACCGATCCCCGTCGCGAGCGCCTGGGTGCGCTCGCACGCCGCGCCGCCATTCGCCTGGGCGGCGGCCTGCTGGTGCTGTGGGCGGTGGCGACCCTGACCTTCTTCGCCCTGCGCCTGATGCCGGGCGACCCGGTGCTGGCGATTCTTGGCGGCACCACCGGCAACCCGACGCCGGAAGCCATCGAGGCGACCCGGCGCGAGTACGGCCTGGACAAACCGCTACCGGTGCAATACGTGCTGTATCTCGGGCGTCTGGTGCAGGGCGACCTGGGCCAGTCCTACTCCCAGCACCAGCCCGTGACCCGAGTGCTGGCCGAACAGGCCGGGGCAACCCTCGAGCTGACGTTCGCCGCGCTGGTGCTGGCCTGGTTGCTGGTGCTGCTGTTGACGGTGGTCACCGCCGGCCGTGGCCGGCTCATCGGCGGGCTGGCCTCGCTGGCCGAAACCCTCAGCGCCGCCTTGCCGCACTTCTGGCTGGGGGTGGTGCTGCTGGCTGTGTTCGCCTTCGGCTTGCGCTGGTTCCCGCCGGCGGGCAGCGACAGCCTCGCAAGCCTCGTGCTGCCGGCATTCTCCCTGGCCATTCCGCTGGCAGGATTCATCGCCCAGGTGACCCGTGAATCACTCGAGCTGACTCTCGATCAGCCCTTCATTCTCAGCGCCCGCAGCCGTGGCCTGAGCGACCTGGCCGTGCGCTTCCGGCATGCCCTGCGCCACGCCCTGCTGCCGGGGGTGTCACTGTCGGGCTGGGCCATCGGTGCGCTGATCAGCGGGGCGGTGGTGTGCGAAGTGATCTTCTCGCGCAAGGGGGTGGGCCGTCAGTTGTACCAGGCGGTGCAACTGCAGGATCTGCCGCTGGTGATCGGCATCACCCTGGTGGTGGCTGCAGCCTACGTGCTGGCCAACATTCTCGTGGACCTGCTCTACCAATGGATCGACCCACGCCAACAGGAGGCGAGCGCATGAGCGACCTTATTCTGGAACACAGCCAGGCGCCGCTGCGTCGACAACGTCGCTTGCAGTGGCCGCCGCTGGGGGCGAGCCTGGCGATCCTGTTCCTGCTCGCGCTGCTGCTGGCGGCGCTGGCGCCTGGGCTGTTCACCCGCATCGACCCGCTGGCGATCGTGCCGCGCGAGGCGTTCCAGGCGCCGAGTTGGACGCACTGGCTGGGCACCGACCAGTCGGGGCGCGACATCTTCGCGCGTATCGTCCATGGCGCGCGTCAGAGCCTGCTGATCGGTGTGGCGGCAACCTTGCTGTCGATGACCATCGCCGTCAGCCTCGGGCTGCTCGGCGGATTGGGCGGGGCGCGGGTAGACCGTGGCGTGGGCTGGCTGCTGGAGGTGCTGTTCGCCTTTCCCAGCCTGGTGCTGGCGCTGCTGTTCGTGGCGGTGTTCGGCAGCGGTGTCGGTCCGCTGATCATCGCCACCGGGCTGGGTGGGGCGCCTGGCTATGCGCGGATGGTCCGTGGCCAGGTGCTGGCGGTACGCAATTCGGGCTATATCGAAGCGGCGCGGGCGCTGGGGCACCCGACCGCACGCATTGTCCTGCGTCAGTTATTGCCCAATGCCATGCGCCCGCTGGTGGTGACCCTGACCATGGGCGTCGGTCAAGCCATCGTCTGGGCATCTGCCCTGAGTTTCCTGGGGCTTGGTGCCCGACCACCTGCGCCTGAGTGGGGCACCATGCTGTCGATGGGCCGTGATTTCATTGCCAGCGCCTGGTGGCTGACCTTTTTCCCCGGCCTGTTCATCGTGCTCACCACGTTGGCGACCACCGCGGCCGGACGCTACCTTCAACACCGCCTGGAGGGCCGCCTGCCATGAGCGACAAGACCTTGATCGTCGATGGCCTGAACGTGACGTTCGAAGGCCGCAGTGTGGTGCGCGAACTGTCCTTTACCCTGGCGCCGGGTCGCTGTGTGGCCCTGGTGGGGGAGTCTGGCTCGGGCAAGAGCGTCAGCGCCCGCAGCCTGGTTGGGCTGGTGGGCGCGCGTGGCGAGGTGACCGCGCGCACCTTGGGCTTTGCCGGTCGCGACCTGCTGGCCCTGAGCGAGCGTCAATGGCGTGCGGTGCGTGGCAAGGATATCGGCTTCGTGCTGCAGGATGCGTTGGTGTCGCTCGACCCGCTGCGGCCCGTGGGCAAGGAAATCCTCGAGGTGTTGCAGACCCATGGCTATGGAGATCGGGTGCAGCGCGCTGCGCGCGTACTGACGCTGCTCGAACGGGTCGGGGTGCCGGACGTGGCGTTGCGTGCGCGGCAGCGGCCAGGCCAGCTTTCTGGGGGGCTGCGCCAGCGAGCGCTGATCGCCAGTGCGCTGGCACTGGAACCGGCGCTGGTGATCGCCGATGAACCCACCACTGCGCTCGATGCCACGGTCCAGGCGCAGATTCTTGAGGTGTTCCAGCAGATCAAGGCGCGGGGTGCATCGTTGCTGATCATCAGCCATGACCTGGCGGTGGTCGCGCAACTGGCCGATGAGGTGGTGGTGCTGCGCCATGGCGAGATGGTGGAGCAGGGGCCGATGCAGCAGGTGCTGCGTCAGCCACAGCATCCCTATACCCAGGCGCTGTTGGCCGCGGTGCCGGCGGAGCATCCGCGTGGCAGCCGCCTCTCGCCAACGCGTGCGGGCGAGCGTGTACCGCGTAGCGCCGTGCCTGGCGAGGTGCTGCTGCAGGCCCGAGGCCTGGGCAAGCGCTACACCGGCCCTGACGGGGTGGTGCGCCAGGTGGTGCAGGGCGTGGACTTCACCCTGCGTGCCGGGCGTACCCTGGGCATCGTCGGTGAGTCCGGCTCGGGCAAGACCACGGTCGCGCGCATTGCCCTCGGGCTGCTGCAACCGGACCAGGGCGAGGTGCTGTATCGCGGCCAGCCATGGAACCGCCCGAACGATGCCGTAAGCGAAGCCCGCCGCCGCCCGCTACGCCAGCAGATCAGCGTGATCTACCAGGACCCGCTGGGTTCGTTCGACCCGCGCTGGACCGTGGCGCAGATCCTTGATGACGCCTTGCAGGTGGCGGGCGTCGAGGCCGCCGCGCGCCCGGCGCGTATCCAGGTGCTGCTCGAGCAAGTGCGCCTGCCGGCCAGCCTGGCCAGCCGCCGGCCGTTGCAGCTCTCCGGCGGCCAGCGCCAGCGTGTGGCGATCGCCCGCGCCATCGCCAGTGAGCCGAAGCTGATCATCTGCGACGAGCCTGTGTCGGCGTTGGATGTATCGGTGCAAGCCCAGGTGCTCGACCTGCTGGCCGACCTGCAGGATGCGTTGGGTCTGGCCTATCTGTTCATCTCCCACGACCTGGGGGTGATTCGCCATGTCAGCGATGACGTGCTGGTGATGCGCCATGGCCAGGTGGTCGAGCATGCGCCGGTCGAGCAGTTGTTCGAGCAGCCTGCCCACGAATACACCCGCCGCCTGCTCGGCTCGGTGCCGCGCCTGCCGGGCAGCGGCGCCGAGCTGGTGGTGCCGCCGCTGGACCTGGAACACGAAGCCTTCGACCTGTTCGATGAATCACGCCTCTGGAAAATCGCCATTTAAGGATTGCCCCATGACCACCTTCCAACGTTTCCCCTCCCAGGCGCCGGCCGCCACTGTGGAGGCCTTGAAGACGCGCATCGATGCGCTGCTGCCAGACATCGCCGCCGGTGCGGCCGAGCGCGAGCGTGAGCGCCAGTTGCCGTTCGAAGCCATCGCCCGGCTGGCTGCGGCCGGGCTCTACACCGTGCGCATCCCGACCCGCTATGGTGGGCCCGGTGGCACGGTGAGCGATGTCATCGAATTGCTGCTGAAGATCGCCTCGGCCGACTCCAACGTTGCCCAGGCCCTGCGCCCGGGTTTCGCCTTTGTCGAGGGCCTGCTGGTGTCGGGCGCAGACGATGCCGAACAGGAGCGCGAGCGCTGGTTTGCGCGCTACCTGCAAGGTGCGGTGATCGGCAATGCAGGCTGGGAACTGGGCGGCGCCAATGGTGCCATCGCTGCGCGGCTGGTCCGCGAGGGTGACCACTATCGCGCCAATGGCAGCAAGTTCTACAGCACCGGGGCGCTGTTCGCCGACTATGTCAGCGCGGTGGCGCTGGATGAGGACGAGCAACCGGTGTCGTTCATCCTTCCGCGTGACCGCGACGGCCTGGAGCTGGTCGATGATTTCGATGCCATGGGCCAGCGCCTGACCGCCAGCGGCACCACGCACCTGCGCAATGTGCGGGTGGAGGCGCGCGAACTGCGCACGCGTACCGTGGAGGAGGGCAAGCGCACGCTGGTGACGCCGTTCCTGCAACTGTTCCTGGGCACCGTGCTGGCCGGGATCGCCCGCAATGCGCTGGACGACGCCACCCGTTTCGCCCGCGAGCATGCCCGGCCGATCAAGCACAGTACGGCCAGTCGTTCGGTGGACGATCCCTATGTTGAACTGAGCGTGGGCGATATCGCGGCGCGCGCCTATGGCGCCGAGGCGCTGGTGCTGAAGGCGGCCGCCACGATCGACCGGGCCTGGGCGGCGCAGTCGGACGAGGCGGCGGTGGAGCAGGCCGCGCTCGAAGTCGCGCAGGCCCAGTACCTGGTGGCGGAGCTTGCGCTCAAGGCGGCCGAGACAGTGTTCGACGTGGGAGGCGCGTCGACCACCGGGCGTGCGCACAATCTCGACCGCCATTGGCGCAACGCCCGCACCGTGGCCAACCACAATCCACGGCAGTGGAAGGCGGCGGTGGTGGGTGCCTGGCTGCTCAAGGGCACCCGCCCACCGGTGTCCGGCTTGTTCTAGAACTTCACATCCATCGCCACCTCGAAGGTACGCGGTGCGCCCATGTAGTACTGCTGCCCATAGGCCTGCTTGGCATACACCTCATCGGTCAGGTTGCGTACACGGCCGGTGAGGGTGGTGTGCTCGTCCAGGCGATAGCGGGCGAAGGCGCCGAACAGGGTGTAGGCGGGGGCCTTGAGGCTGTTGGCGTTGTCGGCGTAGACCGAATCGACGTAGCGGGCTTCCACGCCGGCCGACCAGTCACGGGTGAAGGCATAGGTCAGCCACAGGTTGGCGACATTGGCTGGCACGTTCACCGGTGCATTGCCCTTGCGTGACACCGACACACCACCTACCGCCTCGTTGAACTCATCGTAACGGGCATCGACATAGGCGTAGTTGGCCTCGGCCAACAGCCTGGGCGTGACCTGCAGGCGCCCGGACAGCTCGATACCGCGCGAGGTCTGCTGACCCGCCTGGACCGTCAGGTTGGGGTCGTTGGAGTCACGCACCGCGAAATCCTTGCGCACGATCTGGTAGACCGCCACGGTGGCGGCGCCGCGTCCGTCGAGGAAGTCGAACTTGCTACCGGCCTCCCACTGCTCGCCCTTGGACAGGTCGAACAACCCGACGTTGGAATAGGTCGCCGATGCCAGCGAGCCGGCCGGCAGGTCGGCGGAGTTGCTGTACTGCAGGTAGACGCTGGCTGTCGGGGTCAGTTCGTAGGTCAGGCCGATGCGCCCGGACAGCGGCTCCCAGCGGCGCTCGAAATAGGCCGGCGAACTGGGGCTGACCGGGCCGTAGTTGGTGACCTGCATGTCCAGGTAGTCGTAGCGCAGGGCCGTCAGCAGCGCCAGGCGGTCGGTCAGTTCCAGGCGATTCTCGGCGAACAGCGCGCGGTTGAGCACCTCGTTGCGTCGCTGTTTGGTCAGGCCGCGATTGACGCCGGGAATGTCGTAGAAACTGCCGGGATCGAAGTGATCCGGATCGACCACGTCGCTGTAGCTGCCCGAGGTCGGGTACAGAGTCTGGTGCATGCTCGACCAGTCCAGCCCCAGCGACCACTGGCTGCTCAGGCCGAACAGGCTGTTGTCGTGGCGCAGCTCGACACGATCGCCGATCACGCTCTGCTGGTGGCGTTGCAGGTAGGGGCTGGAGCGCACCACGTTGCCGTCGCTGTTGTAGCGGTAGCCTTCGAGGTTGCGGTAATCACGCTGGGCATCGTAGTGGTAGAGGGTGTTCTGCACGCTGGTAGTGTCGCTCACCTGGTAATCGAGGATCGAACGCAGCCAGCGTACACGCTGCTCGTAGCGCCCGTCGGCGACGTTGTAGTTTTCGAAGCGGCGGCGCTTGTCGATCTTCAGGGTGCTGCGCCCCGGCAGGATGGGCGAGCCCCAGTAGGGGCTGTCCTCTTTGTCTTCCTGGTACTCCAGCGCCAAGGTGTGGGTGAGGTTGGGCGAGAGGTCGCTGAGCAACGAGAAGGCCAGGCTGTCGGTGTTGCGCTGGTTGCGGTCAATGTAGCCATTACCCTGGCTGTGGCTGAAGTCCAGGCGTGCGAAGTGGCGGGCATCGGCGGGGTTCTCGGCCAGGGCCTGGTTGATGCCGAAGGCGACTTCCGAGTCGTCGTAGCTGCCGTAGCGGATGCGCCCATCGAGGGTTTGCGCGTCGCGGCTGGCGAGCTTGGTGATGTAGTTGATCGAGCCCCCACGGCGCCGGCGCCATGCAGGAACGACGACGGGCCGCCGATCAGTTCGACCCGATCCAGCACCCACGCATCCACCGGGCGGGTGGCGCTGCTGTAGCCCAGGTTGATGCCGTTGTAGAGCTGGGTCACCTGGTTCTGGGTGAAGCCTCGGTAGGCGACGAAGCCGCCGTAGCCGGGGTTGGCCGAGGCATTGACGCCGGTCATGGCGTTGATCACGTCCTGACTGTCCTTGGCGTCACGCTGCTCGATCACCCGGCGGTCCGAGACGCTGACCGAAGCCGGTGTCTGCCGTGCCGTGAGGCCCAGGCGCGAGCCGGTGCGAATCGGTTCGTCCAGTTGCACGCCAGAGGGCGACTGCTGTTCGGCGTCGATGGTGGTGGCGTCGAGTTGCACGGGGGCGACGTCGGCCCAAGCACAGGTGCAGGTGGCGCCCATCAGGAGCACCAGAGAAGTGTTGCGGATCATGTTGTAGTGATTTCCACGCAAAGGTCATGGCTGACCCACGGGCACGGGCGTGCCCGCCTGGGGTCAGGCGAAGGTCGCTGCTGCGGGGAGGTCGGACGGGGAGGCGCGGGGCGGGATGGCGGGGCGCAGATAGCGTGGGGGCGGCTGCGCCCAGCTGCGCACGATGATCGGCGAGGGTTGCCCGCCATGCGCCGCAGGGAATGACCAGAGACTGCCACTCAGTGGCACGGCCAGCGCAAAGGAGGAGCACACCGGGCAATCGAGCTGGGCCATGTGCTGGTCGCTGCTGCTGTCGCCCAGGTCGATGGCCGGGCCTTTGCCGGTACTGTCGAGGGCGCAGAAACCACCGTCCAGGCCCGACAGACGCAGGCCGCTCATCTGGCCGTGGTGCAGGCCACAGAGCAACAGGCTGAACAGCACGCTGGCATAGAGCGTCCAGGCGGTCAGCGAACGTGTCCGACGGGTGGTTTTCATGGCCGCGAATCTACCATTCGGATGGCGGGGAGGGTGGCGGTCGTGGTGTGGTCGATTGTCGCAACGTCGTCTGGCGAAATTCGCGCTGCCCTTTATCGCAGTATCTGGCACAGACCCGATGCCCATGAGCACCGAAACCGGGCTCACACCCGCTCTCCAGTTGTGCGTGCCGCCCTATCCCGGAGCGCAGGCCGAAGAATTTCATTTTCGTTCATCTGCGTAGTTGGCCCGCAACCTGCTATATCAGTTCAGCAGTTTCAGACAAGCGGTCATTGCGTACCCCATCGTAGGTAAACGCGACAGATCAGCCAAAAATGAGCAACACCACGGATTTCAGGGGCTGCAGGATGTCGTCCGCGCAACAAATCGAACAACCTGGGAGCGATTCCGGCTGGAGTGCACACCTGCAATTGCGCTTCGTCAAACGCGGGGATACGACTCGTCTTGGTGCACGAAAGCATTTCGGCCCTCTTTTGGTGCAGCGCCCTTTTTATCCCGAAGGCGCGCCGTGCCATGTCTACATCCTTCATCCCCCAGGTGGCGTCGTCGCCGGTGACCGGCTCGAGCTCGATATCCACCTGGAACCTGGCAGCCACGCGCTGCTGACCATGCCTGGCGCGAGCAAGTTCTACCGCAGCATCGGCCCGACCGCGCACCTGGCGCAGCGCTTCCACCTGGCGGCCGACAGCTCGCTGGAGTGGCTGCCCCACGACAGCATCTTCTTCGATGGCGCTCGCGCCCGGCTCGACAGCCGTTTCACCCTCGAACCCGGCGCCCGCCTGCTGGCCTGGGAAACCCTGTGCCTGGGGCGTCCGGTGATGAGCGAGCGCTTCGATCATGGCGCCCTCGACAGCCGACTGCGCGTCGAGCTGCCGGACGACCCGGGGCTCCACGAGCGCCTGCGCATAGAAGGCGGGCACCTGGAAAAACTCGGCGGTTATCCGCTGGTCGCGACGTTCTGCGCCGCACCTGCCGATACGGCCCTGCTCGAGCAGGTACGCCAGCTGCTCGACGACGTGGAAACCCCGGCTGGCGCGACCCTGCTCGGGCCGTTGCTGGTGATTCGCCTGCTCGATAACGACAACCAACACGTGCAACGCACCCTGCAGCGCCTCTGGCATCTGTTGCGCCCGGCCGTACTGGGCCTGGCGCCGAGCCCGCCGCGCATCTGGGCCACCTGAGAGAGCCTCCCATGGAGCTGACCCCGAGAGAGAAAGACAAACTGCTGCTGTTCACCGCCGCGCTGGTTGCCGAGCGCCGCCTGGCCCGTGGACTGAAGCTCAACTACCCCGAAGCGGTGGCGCTGATCAGCGCTGCGGTGATGGAGGGCGCGCGGGACGGCCGCACGGTGGCCGAGCTGATGAGCCTGGGCCGCGAGGTGCTCAGCCGTGACCAGGTCATGGACGGTGTGCCTGAGCTGATCCCGGACGTCCAGGTGGAAGCGACCTTCCCCGATGGCACCAAGCTTGTGACGGTCCACGAACCTATCGTCTGACGCTGCCCAGGAGGCATTCATGATTCCCGGAGAAATCCAGGTCGCCCCAGGCGACATCGAGCTCAATGTCGGCCGCGAAACGGTCAGCGTCAGCGTTGCCAATCATGGCGACCGCCCGGTGCAGGTCGGCTCGCACTACCACTTCTACGAAGCCAACGACGCGCTGGTGTTCGAGCGCGAGCCGACCCGAGGCTTTCGCCTGGACATCCCCGCCGGCACCGCCGTGCGTTTCGAGCCTGGCCAGTCACGTACCGTGCAGTTGGTGGCCTACGCCGGCAAGCGCGAAGTCTATGGCTTCCAGGGCAAGGTGATGGGCGCGCTGGAGGACAAGGCATGAGCCGTATTTCCCGTCGGGCCTACGCCGACATGTTCGGCCCCACCGTCGGCGACCGCGTGCGCCTGGCCGATACGGCGCTGTGGGTCGAAGTCGAGAAGGACTTCACGATCTATGGCGAGGAGGTCAAGTTCGGTGGTGGCAAGGTCATTCGCGATGGCATGGGGCAGGGCCAGATGTTGGCCGCCGAAGCCGTGGACCTGGTGCTGACCAATGCGCTGATCATCGATCATTGGGGGATCGTCAAGGCCGACATCGGCGTGAGAGGGGGGCGTATCGTCGCCATCGGCAAGGCGGGCAACCCGGACATTCAACCTGGCGTCACCATTGCGGTCGGTGCGTCGACAGAAGTGATCGCGGCCGAGGGCAAGATCGTCACGGCAGGCGGCATCGACTCCCATATTCATTTCATCTCCCCGCAGCAGGTGGATGAGGCCCTGACCAGCGGCGTCACTACCTTCATCGGCGGCGGCACCGGTCCGGCGACCGGTACCAACGCCACCACCTGTACGCCGGGGCCTTGGTACCTGGCGCGCATGCTCCAGGCTGCCGACAGCTTGCCGATCAACATCGGCTTTCTCGGCAAGGGCAACGTCTCCAAGCCCGAACCGCTGCGCGAGCAGATCGCGGCCGGTGCCATGGGCATGAAATTGCACGAAGACTGGGGTTCGACGCCGGCGGCCATCGATTGCTGCATGAGCGTGGCCGAAGAGATGGACATCCAGGTCGCGATCCACAGCGATACGCTCAACGAATCCGGCTGCATCGAGGACACCCTGGCAGCGATTGGCGATCGCACCATCCACACCTTCCATACCGAAGGGGCGGGCGGTGGTCATGCGCCGGACATCATTCGCGCGGCGGGGCAGGCCAACGTGCTGCCGTCCTCGACCAACCCGACGTTGCCCTACACCATCAACACCGTGGATGAGCACCTGGACATGCTCATGGTCTGCCACCACCTGGACCCGAGCATTGCCGAAGACGTGGCCTTTGCCGAGTCGCGTATCCGCCGCGAGACCATCGCCGCCGAGGACATCCTCCACGACATGGGCGCGTTCTCCATGACCTCGTCCGATTCCCAGGCCATGGGCCGGGTCGGCGAAGTGGTGCTGCGGACCTGGCAGGTGGCTCACCAGATGAAGGTGCGCCGCGGCCCCCTGGCGCCGGACAGCAGCTACAGCGACAACTTCCGGGTCAAGCGCTACATCGCCAAGTACACCATCAATCCGGCGCTGAGCCATGGCATCGCCCATGAGGTCGGCTCGGTGGAGGTGGGCAAGCTGGCCGACTTGGTGGTCTGGTCGCCCGCGTTCTTCGGTGTCAAGCCGTCGGCGGTGATCAAGGCCGGTTTGATCGTCACGGCGCCCATGGGCGATATCAACGGCTCGATCCCGACCCCGCAGCCGGTGCATTACCGCCCAATGTACGCAAGCTTCGGTGCGGCGCGCCACGCCACGCGCATGACCTTCCTGCCCCAGGCCGCCATGGACCGTGGGCTGGCCGAGGAACTGGGGCTGCGCAGCCTGATCGGGGTCACCCGCGGCTGTCGCCGGGTACGCAAGGCCGACATGGTGCACAACGGCCTGCAGCCGTTGATCGAGGTCGATGCCCAAACTTACCAGGTGCGCGCCGATGGCGAGTTGCTGGTGTGCGAACCGGCCAGCGAACTGCCACTGGCCCAGCGTTATTTCCTGTTCTGAAGGAGCAAGCATGATTGTCCTGACCCGCCGTGTCGCCGAGGCTGCCTCGGTCAGCGGCACTGTCACCCTGGATGTGGACAGCCGAATCAAGAGCCGCCTGCGCGTGACCCTCGACGATGGCCGCGAAGCCGGTCTGATGCTCGAACGCGGCCACCTGCTGCGCGGTGGCGAACTGCTCGCCGATGCCGATGGCCTGCACGTGGTGCAGGTGCTGGCAGCACCGGAGCGCGTTTCCACGGTGCGCTGCGCCGATCCGTTGCGGCTGGCGCGTGCGGCCTACCATCTGGGCAATCGCCATGTGCCGTTGCAGATCGAGGCCGGCCTTTTGCGCTACCAGCATGATCATGTGCTGGACGAAATGGTGCGCGGCCTCGGTCTTGAGGTGCTGATCGAGCAGGCACCGTTCGAGCCGGAGGCTGGCGCCTACCAGAGTGCTGCTCACGGGCACGCCCACAATCATCCCTTCGTTCGCCTGTAAACACGTTCCGAACTGCCTTGGAGCACACAATGAAAAAAGCCCTTGCCCTCGCTTTACTGATGATCGCCTTGCCAGCCTTCGCTCACCCCGGCCACGACAACAACCCGCTGCAGGACGGTTTGCTGCACCCGCTGACGGGCCTGGACCACCTGCTCATGCTGCTGGGTACCGGCGTGCTGGCCGCACTGACCCGACGCAACCTGAGCTTGCCCCTGGCCACGCTTTCGGCGATGTTCGGCGGCGCGGTGCTGGGGCATCTGTTCGGCGACCTGGTCGGAGTCGAGACCATGATCTCTATCTCACTGGTGGTGGCCGCCTGCGCCATGCTGCTGCCTAATCGCCAGGTACTGCTGGCCCTGGCCATGCCGGTGTTCGCCCTGTTCCATGGCTGGGCCCACGGCGTTGAAGCAACGCCCAGCGCGTTCTGGATGTTCAGCGCAGGCTTCGTCACCGTCAGTGCGCTGCTGCTGGTGCTCGGGTTCGGCGTGGGCTGCCTGCTGCGTCGCCACAGCAAGTTGCAGAAGCTGTTCGGTGGCGGCTTGCTGGCCGGTGCCGCGTTCGTGCTGGCCGGCTGATGAGCAGCGACCTGGCGCTGTTGCGCCTGCTGCAACTGGCAAGCCCGGGCCTGCCGGTGGGTGGCTTCACCTATTCGCAAGGCCTGGAGTGGGCCGTCGAGGCGGGCTGGGTGCGTGACACGGCCGGCTTTTGTGCCTGGCAGCGTGAGCAGTTGCACGACACCCTGGGTTGTCTTGACTGGCCATTGCTGGCGCGCCTCTACCGGGCATGCCAGGGCGATGATGCCGAGGCCTTCGCACGCTGGACCCAGTTTCTGCTGGCCAACCGCGAGACGGCTGAGCTGCGGCTGGAAGAACGCCAGCGAGGTAGCGCCCTGGCGCGGCTGCTCGATGGCTGGCAACTGGCCCAGGCGCCAGCCTGGCGTGAGAGCATCGAACTCTCCCAGCTCGGCGGCGTGGCCTGGCTGGGCGCGCATTGGTCGATTCCGCTGCGCGACCTGGCCCTTGGTCATGGCTTCGCCTGGCTGGAAGGCGCCGTCATGGCCGGGGTCAAGCTGGTGCCTTTCGGCCAACAGGCGGCCCAGACCTTGCTGCGCGACTTGGGCGCCGAGCTGCCCGCCGTGCTCGACCAGGCCCTGACCCTGGAGGATGACGAACTGGGCGGCGGCCTGCCGCTGCTGGCCATTGCCTCGTCACGCCACGAAACCCAATACACCCGTTTGTTCCGTTCCTGAGGATTGCCAACATGCAAAGCTATCAGCAACCCCTGCGCGTCGGTGTCGGCGGCCCGGTCGGCTCCGGCAAGACCGCGCTGCTCGAGGCCCTGTGCAAGGCCATGCGTGACCATTACCACATCGCCGTGGTGACCAACGACATCTACACCAAGGAGGACCAGCGCATCCTCACCGAGGCCGGTGCTCTGGAGCCTGAGCGCATCGTCGGCGTCGAGACTGGCGGCTGCCCGCACACCGCAATCCGCGAGGATGCCTCGATGAACCTGGCGGCGGTCGAGGCGTTGGCGCGCAAGTTCGGCAACCTGGAGGTGATCTTCGTGGAGAGCGGTGGCGACAACCTCAGTGCCACGTTCAGCCCGGAGTTGGCCGACCTGACCATCTATGTGATCGACGTCGCCGAAGGCGAGAAGATCCCGCGCAAGGGCGGGCCGGGCATCACCAAGTCGGATTTCCTGGTGATCAACAAGACCGACCTTGCACCTTATGTCGGTGCGTCGCTGGAGGTGATGGAGCGCGACACCAACCGCATGCGTCCCGAGCGGCCCTGGACGTTCAGCAATCTGAAGAAGGGGGAGGGGTTGCAGGCGGTGATCGATTTCATCGTCGATCGCGGGATGTTGGGGGTGAGGGGGTAAGCCTTCTCTGAGCTTTACTCGGCCCTGTGGCAGCGGCGGTTTGCCGCGCCCACAGGTCCTTCGTCAGGCCGCGATCTTCGAAGGATCGCCCTGCAGCAACCAGCGGTTGCGCTGCGATTGCAGCAGCCCCTCGAGCAGCGACACACCGCGATCGCGTTGGGCGATGCGGTCCTGCTCGAACGCATCCTTGAGCAAGCTCAGCACGTTGCGCGACTGGGTCACGGCCTTGGGCGTGGTCACGTCGCTTTTCAGGTCGCCATCGACATAGGTGAGGATCCGCTCTTTCTGGCTCGCCTGCTGGGTCGCGCTGGCCTCAACCAGCTGGCCTTTGTCATAGGCCAGGCGGGTGGTGCTGCTGGCCTGGTCGTCGATCAGGTGGTAGCTGTAGTTCTGCGACTCGCGGTCGCTGCCCAGTATCAGGTTGGTCAACGGATTGAGGCCGCGGTGGAACGAGGCAGTGAGCTTGCTCTGCTGGTTCTGCTCCACCGAGCGGTCCTGCATGCCACGGCTCTTGACCGTGGTGCTCTGCGAGGCGCTGAAGGTGAAACTGTCGGTTTCGTCCTGGCGCATCGGGTTGCTTCTGCGCGTGGTTTCGCTGATCGATGCGCTGAAGTCGGCCAGGCCGCTGAGCAGGGCGCGGTCCTTGTCGTTCAGGGCGGATGGGCTTTGCACCGCAGGTTGGCGATTGTCGTCGATGCTGTTGAGCTGGGTGAACGCGGTCTTGAACAGGTTCATCAGGTTCTCGTCGCCACGACCGCGGCGCTGGGCGGCGTCGAACTGGGTCAGGTAGTTGTCGATCGCCGCCTTGCGCTGCGCCGACTTGCCCAGCAGCTCGGCGTCCTGGGTGTCCAGACTCAGTTGCACCTGGCCGGAAGGGCCCTGCAGGCTGAGGCTGCGCGCCTTGTCATCGAGGCTCAGGGAGAAGGTCTGCTCGCCGCTCAGGGATTGGAACTTGCTGCTCATCTGCAAGGCGCTGAACAGCTTCGGATCGAGCTTGACCAGTGCGCCGAGCTTGAGCTGGGGTGGCACCTCGTTGAGGCCGTCGATGGTGGATTGGAAGGCGTCGGCGAGGTTGCCCAGGCCCTTGAGTTCTTCGGCGCTGAGCGAGCCGCCTTCGACTTCGGCGCTCACCGCCAGGCCCTTCTCGCTACTGGCCAGCGACAAGCGGATGGTCGCGCCGGAAGCGGTGGTCAGGCTGAAGGTGACGCCGCTGTCGGGATTCTCGCGCAGGCGCTGCTGCTGCAGCTTGAGCACGCCAGGGTCGATCGGAGAGTCGTCGCTGAAGGCGAACACCGACTGCGAGATGTTCTTGCCGCCGTTCTGTGCAAGCTGCTCGATCAAGGCCGCACCAATGCCTTTGAAGCGGCCTGCGCTGCTGGACGACTGGAAGGCTGTCTGCAGTGTGGTGGCGAGCTTGTCCTGGCTGTCGTTTTCCCAGACATAGCGGACCTGGCCTGGCAGCAGCCCCTGGCGCGAGTAGGTCTCGGAATCGCTGATGGTGTTGTTCTGGCCGAGAATCACACTGGTGCTCGGGACTGCCGAGGCACTGGCGATGCCGGTCGGGTTGCTGGCGCTGGTCGGAGCTGGTTGCGGGGCAGTCAGGACCGGGGCCAGGCGCTGTGCTGCTGTTATCGGATTCATTAGCGTCCTGCCGAATTGAGGTGCGGGTACGTCAGTGATATCGGCAGGCCAGCACCCAACATTAGAAAATCCCGCAAACGAAACGGGGCCCCCCCCAC
>NZ_JABWRO010000100.1:0-23164 GCF_014268985.1 Pseudomonas sp. RW10S2
GAGCGCCGCAGAATCCAAGCCAGGCCCCTTGAACCCCCTCACACCTCTCGAGCCCCCGCCAATTCCTGTAAGCTCCAGCCCACCCCCAAAGGACTGCCTCAGGACCCGGCACGATGCTCGAACTTCTCCCCGCCACCCCACTGGAATGGCTCCCGATCCTGCTGGCCATCGCCGCCGCCTATGTCGTCTTCGGCATCGCCGGCTTCGGCACCGCGCTGGTCGCCGGCCCGGTACTGATCCACTTCATGCCGTTGTCGCGGATCATCCCCCTGCTGGTGCTGCTGGATTTCGTCGCCGCCTTCGGCAACCTGCTGCCTTCGCGCCGCGATGTGGTTCGCGGCGAACTGCTGCGTTTGCTGCCGTGCATGGCAGTGGGCTGTACCCTGGGCGTGGTGTTCCTGTTGCACCTGAAATCCGACCTGCTGCTGTTGCTGATGGGCCTGTTCGTCACCGCCTATGCCATCTACAGCCTGGCGGTGAAGGTCCGGCCGGCCAGGCTGTCTGGCCTGTGGGCGGTGCCGATGGGCACGATTGGCGGGCTGTTCGGTGCGCTGTTCGGCAGCGGTGGCTTCCTCTATGCGATCTACTTGAGCGCCCGGCTGGAGGTGAAGGAGCAGGTACGCGCCACCCAGAGCGCGCTGATCAGTTGCAGCACCCTGGTGCGCCTGTCGCTGTTCCTGATTGCCGGGGTCTATGCCGACGCCAGCCTGTTGATGCTGGCAGCCTGCTTGCTGCCGGTGATGTTCGCAGGGCTCTGGGTCGGCAGGCGCCTGAGCCTGAAACTGTCCCGCGAAGCCTTCGTGCGGCTGGTCACCTGGCTGGTGCTGGCCAGCGGGGTGGCGCTGATCGGTCGCTACCTGAGCGGCTGAGCAGGGCGTAGACTTACGCGATTACCGCAGTCTCAGGCCCGTCCCGTTCATGAACACCCAGAGCATCATCGTCCCCAAGCAGTCCACCGTTCCGGTTCACGAGGCCCGCGCACGGGCGATCCTGCGCTGGCTGGTGCGCGAGAAGATCGTCGAGGAGCAACTGAGCACCTGCGGGCGCACCGGCAATCGCATGGGCCACGCCCTGGCCCAAGGCGCGCGCAAGGTGGCGCTGCATCCCGAGAAACTGCCCTTCGGCGAGCCAGTCAACGGCCTGGAGGTGATGCTCAAGCGCTGCATCTATACCCCCACCGACGGTTTTCGCGAGGAAGCGGGATGCCCTGAGTGTCGGCGTGAGGTGGGCGAGCCGCTGTTCGAAAGTCTGGAAGAGTGGATGCCGGGCGTCAGCGACAACTTCACCTGCCCGCTGTGCGGCTTCGAGGATGACATCAACGGCTTTCTGTATCTGCAACCCTGTGCCTTTTCCAACCTGGGGTTCATCTTCAACAACTGGGGCGAGGCCGGGTTTACCCAGGCGTTCCTCGACAGTTTCGCCGACTGGCTCGACCAGCCGGTCGCCGTGGTGCAGGTGAAGGTGGCCTGAGCGGCAGGAACTGGACCGAAGGCCCCTTTTTTGCATTGAGCGGCGCGCCATGGATGAGTATAATGGCGCGCTTCCATTTTTCCCGCCCGGGAGCCCCCGCGATGCTGCGTATCAGCCAAGAAGCCCTGACCTTCGACGATATCCTCCTTGTACCTGGTTACTCCGAGGTACTGCCCAATGAAGTCAGTCTCAAGACCCGTTTGACCCGTGGCATCGAGCTGAACATTCCACTGGTTTCCGCCGCCATGGATACCGTGACCGAAGCGCGCCTGGCCATCGCCATGGCTCAGGAAGGCGGCATCGGCATCATCCACAAGAACATGACCATCGAACAGCAGGCCGGCGAAGTACGCAAGGTCAAGAAGTTCGAGGCTGGCGTGGTCAAGGATCCGATCACCATCGATGCCGACGCCACCGTACGCGACCTGTTCGACCTGACTCGCCTGAACAACATCTCTGGTGTTCCGGTGCTGGAGAACGGTGACCTGGTCGGTATCGTCACCTCCCGCGACGTGCGTTTCGAGACGCGTCTGGAAGCCAAGGTACGCGACGTGATGACTCCCAAGGAGCGTCTGGTCACCGTTCGCGAAGGCGCCGACAAGAACGAAGTCCGCGAGCTGCTGCACAAGCACCGCCTGGAAAAAGTCCTGATCGTCGACGACAAGTTCGCCCTCAAGGGCATGATGACCGTCAAGGACATCGAAAAAGCCAAGGCCTACCCACTGGCCAGCAAGGACGACCAGGGTCGCCTGCGCGTCGGCGCTGCAGTCGGCACCGGCAAGGACACAGGTGAGCGTGTCGCGGCACTGGTTGCCGCTGGTGTTGACGTGGTGGTGGTCGACACCGCACACGGCCACTCCAAAGGCGTGATCGATCGCGTTCGCTGGGTCAAGGAGAACTACCCGCAGGTGCAGGTGATCGGCGGCAACATCGCCACCGGTGCCGCCGCCAAGGCCCTGGCCGAAGCCGGCGCCGATGCGGTCAAGGTCGGCATCGGCCCGGGCTCGATCTGCACCACCCGTATCGTCGCCGGTGTCGGCGTGCCGCAGATCAGCGCCATCGCCAACGTCGCCGCAGCGCTGGAAGGCACGGGTGTGCCACTGATCGCCGACGGCGGTATCCGTTTCTCCGGTGACCTCTCCAAAGCCATCGTCGCTGGCGCCTCGTGCGTGATGATGGGCTCGATGTTCGCCGGTACCGAAGAAGCCCCGGGTGAAGTCGAGCTGTTCCAGGGCCGTTCGTACAAGGCATACCGTGGCATGGGCTCGCTGGGTGCCATGGCACAGGCGCAGGGTTCTTCGGACCGTTACTTCCAGGACTCCTCGGCCGGTGCCGAGAAGCTGGTTCCGGAAGGTATCGAAGGCCGCGTCCCTTACAAGGGTGCCCTGGCTGCGATCATCCACCAGCTGATGGGCGGGCTGCGTTCCTCCATGGGCTACACCGGCAGCGCGACCATCGAAGAGATGCGCACCAAGCCGGAGTTCGTGCGCATCACCGGTGCCGGCATGGCCGAGTCCCACGTGCACGACGTGCAGATCACCAAGGAAGCCCCTAACTACCGCGTAGGCTGAGGCTTCAGCAACAACCGAGAGCGGGGCTGTCACGAACAGCCCCGCGTCGTTTCCGATTTCCACTGACGAGATTGAGTCATGGCCCTCGACATTCACGCTCACCGAATCCTGATCCTCGATTTCGGTTCCCAGTACACCCAGCTGATCGCCCGCCGCGTGCGCGAGATCGGTGTCTACTGCGAACTGCACCCGTTCGACATGGACGATGAAGCGATCCGCGCCTTCAACCCGCGCGGCATCATCCTGGCCGGTGGCCCCGAGTCGGTCCACGAAGCCAACAGCCCGCGTGCACCGCAGGCGGTGTTCGACCTGAACGTACCGCTGCTGGGCATCTGCTACGGCATGCAGACCATGGCCGAGCAACTGGGCGGCAAGGTCGAAGGTTCCGAACTGCGCGAGTTCGGTTACGCCCGCGTCGACGTGGTCGGCAAGAGCCGCCTGCTCGACGGCATCGAAGATCATGTCGACGCTGACGGCGTACTGGGCCTGGACGTGTGGATGAGCCACGGCGACAAGGTCACCCAGATGCCGGGCGACTTCCACGTGCTGGCCAGCACCCCGAGCTGCCCGATCGCCGGCATGTTCGACGATGCCCGCGGCTACTACGGCGTGCAGTTCCACCCGGAAGTGACCCACACCAAGCAGGGCGGTCGCATCCTCTCGCGCTTCATCCAGGACATCTGCGGCTGCGAAGCCCTGTGGACCCCATCGAACATCGTCGAAGACGCCATCGCCCAGGTGCGTGAGCAAGTCGGTTCGGCCAACGTCCTGCTGGGCCTGTCTGGCGGCGTCGACAGCTCGGTGGTTGCCGCGCTGCTGCACCGCGCCATCGGCGACCAGCTGACCTGCGTATTCGTCGACAACGGCCTGCTGCGCCTGCACGAAGGCGACCAGGTGATGGCCATGTTCAAGGAGAACATGGGCGTCAAGGTGATCCGTGCCGATGCGGAGCAGCAGTTCCTCGACAACCTGGCCGGTGAGGCCGACCCGGAGAAGAAGCGCAAGATCATTGGGCGCACCTTCATCGACGTGTTCGATGCCGAAGCCAGCAAACTGGAAAACATCCAGTTCCTCGCCCAGGGCACCATCTATCCCGACGTGATCGAGTCGGCTGGCGCCAAGAGCGGCAAGGCCCACGTGATCAAGTCGCACCACAACGTCGGTGGCCTGCCGGAGGAAATGAACCTCAAGCTGGTCGAGCCGCTGCGTGAACTGTTCAAGGACGAAGTGCGCAAGATCGGCCTGGAACTGGGCCTGCCGTACGACATGGTCTACCGCCACCCGTTCCCGGGCCCGGGCCTGGGCGTGCGCATCCTCGGTGAAGTGAAGAAAGAGTACGCCGACATCCTGCGTCGTGCCGACCACATCTTCATCGAAGAACTGCGCAAGGCCGACTGGTACCACAAGACCAGCCAGGCATTCGTGGTGTTCCAGCCGGTGAAATCGGTCGGTGTAGTCGGCGATGGCCGTCGCTACGCCTGGGTCGTCGCGCTGCGCGCCGTCGAGACCGTGGACTTCATGACCGCACGCTGGGCGCACCTGCCGTATGAGCTGCTGGAGACTGTCAGCGGCCGTATCATCAACGAGATCGACGGCATCTCGCGGGTGACCTACGACGTGTCGAGCAAGCCGCCGGCGACGATCGAGTGGGAATGATGTGAAGAGGGCGCCGCAAAGGCGCCCTTTTTGTTACCGCCGCGCAATATCCGAAAAGTAGAACTTGTCCAGCGTATGCCGCGACTCGGTGTACTCGAATTGCCGCCCATCCTGCAGGAACGTCTGGTTGCTCACCACGATCACGTGACTCTGCCCGTCCAGGTCGAGCAGGGCCTTGTCGTCCTTGCTGCGCGGCTGCGCCTCGATGGTGCGGCGGGCGTAGCTGATCTGCAGTTGCAGGGTCTGCTCGATGTAGGCGTAGATCGACTGCCCGGCAATCGCCTGGTCCAGCCCCGGGATCAGGTCGGCGACGAAATGGTTGATGTCCAGGATCACACGTTTGCCATCAATGCGCCGCACCCGCTTGATACGAGTGATGAGGCTGCCGGGTTCGGCTTCGATGTGCTGCAGCAGGGCGCCCTCGAGCGGGAACTGGCTGAACTCGACCACTTCGGTGCCGACATCGTCGCCCAGGTCCAGGTGCGTCTCGTGAAAACTGACGATGCCGCCGAGCTGGAACTCGATCGGGTTGGGTGAGAGCACGAACGTGCCCTTGCCGTGGATCTTCTGCGCGAAGCCGCGCTCCTGCAGTTGCTCGATGGCCCGGCGGACGGTGCCGCGGCTGGCCTGATAGGCGTCCATCAACTCGGTTTCCGAGGGCAGGCGGGTGCCGCGCTCAAGGCGTTCGGTGGTGATGCTGGCAAGCAGATCGCTGTAGATCTGGTTGTATTTGCTCATGAGATGGCTCTGTGCCGCGTTCGCGTTCAAGCCAGGAACCTTAAGGGGGCCGGGGCCGTTTTGTCCATGGCCGAGGTGTCGTTGCGCCCGGTTGAAAATGACATTTTACAACTCGTACAGACGAGTTGTTGCTTTAACTCGTCTGTACGAGTACTTTTGCTCTCGGCGTGCTGCCACAGAACTCTGCATAACAAGAATTCCAAGAATGGAAGAACAAGCATGAGCCACGATTACCCGCAGATTGCCCGCGACCTTCTCGAGAGCCTCGGGGGCCGCGACAACCTCGAACAAGCTGCCCATTGCGTGACCCGCCTGCGTCTGGCGGTGAAGGACACGGCCCAGGTCGACCGCGCCGCGCTCGCCCGCATCGACCTGGTCAAGGGCTCGTTCTTTACTGGCGGGCTGTTCCAGATCGTCATCGGCCCTGGCGAAGTGGAGCGGGTCTATGCCGCGCTGCGCCAGGAAACCGGGATGGCGGCCTCGACCATCGCCGACGTGAAGAAAACCGGTGGCGACAAGGCCAACGCCATGCAACGCCTGGTTCGGGTGTTCTCCGATGTGTTCATGCCGATCCTGCCGGCGCTGATCATTGCCGGCCTGCTGATGGGCGTGAACAACCTGATGGGTGCCAAGGGCATGTTCATCGAGGGCAAGACGCTGCTGGAGGCGTACCCCAATCTCGACGGGCTGTGGAGCCTGATCAACCTGATGGCCAACACCTCGTTCGTGTTCCTCCCGGCGCTGGTTGGCTGGTCGGCGGCCAAGCGCTTCGGCGGCAGCGAGATCCTCGGCATCGTGCTGGGCCTGATGCTGGTGCACCCCGATTTGCTCAACGCCTGGAACTACGGCAAGGCCGTCGCCGGTCTCGACGGCCAGAGCCTGCCGTACTTCGACATCTTCGGTTGGTTCCAGATCGAGAAGGTCGGCTACCAAGGGCAGATCCTGCCGATTCTGATGGCCGCCTACGTAATGAGCGTGATCGAGAAATGGCTGCGCGCCCGGGTGCCGAATGCCATCCAGCTGCTGGTGGTGCCGATCACTACCATCGTCTTCACCGGCGTGCTGGCGCTGGCGGTCATCGGCCCGGTCACCCGCCACCTGGGCATCCTCATCACCGAGGGCGTGGTGACCTTGTTCGACCTGGCGCCCATGGTCGGCGGGGCGATCTTCGGCATGCTCTATGCGCCACTGGTGATCACCGGCATGCACCACATGTTCCTGGCCGTGGACCTGCAACTGATCTCGACCCAGGGTGGCACCTTCATCTGGCCGATGATCGTCATGTCCAACCTGGCCCAGGGCAGCGCTGCGCTCGGGGTGTTCTACATGAGCCGCAACGCACGGGACAAGAGCATGGCCTCGACCTCGGCGATCTCGGCCTATTTCGGCATCACCGAGCCGGCTATGTTCGGCGTCAACCTGCGCTTCAAGTTTCCCTTCTACGCCGCCCTGCTGGGCTCGGCCCTGGGCAGCATCGTGCTGTCGCTGAACAAGGTGCAGGCCTCGGCCATTGGGGTGGGCGGGTTGCCGGGCTTCATCTCGATCATTCCGCAGTACATCCCGATCTTCGTCCTCGGCATGTTCGTGGCCATTGTCGTGCCCTTCGTCCTGACCTGCGCACTGAGCGTGAAGATCGTCCGCCCAGGCTATCGCGTCGCCTGACCCTGCAATCGTCGTCGAGGAATCCACCATGCAAGACTGGCAACACCAGGTGATCTACCAGATCTACCCGAAAAGCTTCCACAGCCACGGGGGTAACGCCACCGGTGACCTGCTCGGTGTGGTCGACAAGCTCGACTACCTGCAGTGGCTGGGGGTCGAGTGCCTGTGGCTGACACCCTTCCTGCGCTCGCCCCAGCGCGACAACGGCTATGACATCAGCGACTACTACGCCATCGATCCCAGCTACGGCAGCATGGACGATTGCGACCTGCTGATCCGCGAGGCCGGCAAGCGCGGCATCAAGCTGATGCTCGACATCGTGGTCAACCACACCTCGATCGAGCACGCCTGGTTCCAGCAGGCACGCAGCAGCCTCGACAACCCTTACCGCGATTTCTACATCTGGCGCGACCAGCCGAACAACTGGGAATCCAAGTTCGGCGGTTCGGCCTGGGAATACGAAGCGCAGACCGGCCAGTACTACCTGCACCTGTTCGACCACACCCAGGCCGACCTCAACTGGGACAACCCCAAGGTCCGCGCCGAGGTGTACAAGCTGATGCGCTTCTGGCGCGACAAGGGCGTGGGCGGCTTCCGCCTGGATGTGATCAACCTGATCTCCAAGCCCGCCGACTTCCCCGAAGACCACAGCGATGGCCGACGTTTCTATACCGACGGCCCGAACGTGCACGACTACCTCCAGGAAATGCACCGCGAAGTCTTCGAAGGCCACGACCTGATCAACGTCGGCGAGATGTCCTCGACCACCCTGGAGCACTGCGTGCGTTATTCCAGCCCGGCGTCGAAGGAGTTGTCGATGACCTTCAACTTCCATCACCTGAAGGTGGACTACCCCAACCTGCAGAAGTGGGTGAAGGCCGATTTCGATTTCCTGCAGCTCAAGCGGATCCTCTCCGACTGGCAGGTGGGCATGCAGGCCGGTGGCGGCTGGAACGCCTTGTTCTGGTGCAACCACGACCAGCCGCGGGTGGTCTCGCGTTTCGGCCACGACGGCGAATACCGCGTGGTGTCGGCGAAGATGCTCGCCAACGCGCTGCATTTCCTTCAGGGCACGCCCTTCATCTACCAAGGCGAAGAGTTGGGCATGACCAATCCGGGCTTCGAGCACATCGACCAGTACCGCGATGTCGAGACGCTGAATATCTTCCGCCTCAAGCGCGATGCCGGGATTTCACAAGCCGACAGCATGGCGGCGATCATGCAGAAGTCGCGCGACAACGGCCGTACGCCGATGCAGTGGACTGCCGGGGCGCACGCCGGTTTCAGCAGCGCCGAGCCATGGATCGGTGTTGCAGCCAATGCCGCGCAGATCAACGTCGAGCAGCAGTTGGACGATCCCGACTCGGTGCTGCACCACTACCGCGCGCTGATCGCCCTGCGCCGTCGTGAGCCGCTGATCCAGGACGGGGTGTACCGCCTGTTGCTGGACGACCACCCGCACGTCTGGGCCTACCTGCGCGAGGGCCAGGGCGAGCGCCTGCTGGTGCTCAACAACTTCTACGCCGCCCCCTGCCATGTCCGCCTGCCGGACGGGCTGATGCTCGATGACACCGAGCAGCGGGTGCTGATCAGCAATTACCCCGACTGCCCGCAGCGTACCGCCAGCATTGCTTTGCGGCCCTACGAATCGTTCGTGCTGCACCTGAAGGACTGAGCCTTTGCAATACCCCCGTCCGGGAGTGCGGGGGGCTGGAACACCATAATAAAAATACCGGAGTGCTTCATGAGAACAACAATAAAGCTCGGCCTCGTCGCGTCCTGTTTCTGTGTTCCCGTTGCCGCCCAGGCCCTGGAGTTTGCCGGCTACCTGCGCAGCGGCGCCGGCACCTCCACCGGCAGTGGTCCGCAGCAGTGCTTCCAGTTGCCGGGTGCGCCTTCGAAGTACCGCCTGGGCAACGAGTGCGAGCAGTACGCCGAGCTGGAATTGCGCCAGGACCTGCTGACTTTCGACGACGGTTCGGTGCTGAGCGTCGATGCCATGGCCTCGCTGTACAACAAGTACGACCGCTCGTTGCAGTTTCAGGGCGACGACCACGGCAGCGCGCGCATGCCGCAGATGTATGCGCAGTGGTCGAACCTGCCCAGCCTCAATGGGGGTTCGATCTGGGCCGGGCGGCGCTACTACAAGCGCAACGACATCCACATTTCCGACTTCTACTACTGGAACCAGAGCGCCACGGGCGGGGGGATCGAGGATGTGAAGATCGGCGACCTCAGGTACAGCTACGCGATCTCGCGCAAGGACAACCTGTACCAGAAGGAATACGCCACCCGCCACGACTTCAACGTCGCCGGCTTCAAGACCAACCCTGATGGCGAGCTGGAACTGGGCCTGAGCTACATCGACAAGGCCGGAGGTCGCGACACCCATACTGGCTGGGCGGTGACCGCGCAGCACGTGCAGAAACCCTTCCTCGGTGGCCGCAACAAGTTCGCCCTGCAGTACGGCGAAGGGCCGGGCACCGGCCTTGGCTACACCGGCAATACCGCACTGGACGACAGCAGCAAGAGCTACCGGGTGGTGGAGTTCTTCGACTGGCAGGTGACGCCGCGCTTCGGTGGCCAGGTCGAGGCCGTCTACCAGAAGGATATCCGCCCTGGCAGCCAGGATCAGACCTGGATGTCGCTGGGCGTGCGCCCGGCCTATGCCATCAGCGAACAGTTCAAGCTGGTGGCCGAGCTGGGGCATGATCAGATCGATGCCAGCGGCGGTACCCGCAAGCTCAGCAAGTTCACCTTCGCCCCGACCTGGTCGCCCAAGGGCCCCGAGTTCTGGGCGCGCCCGGAAATCCGCCTGTACTACACCTACGCCACCTGGAACGAGGCGGCCAAGCGTGCAGCCAATGAACTGGCGGCGGGTTCCGCCTTGTCCGATACCGGCTCGTACGGCACCGCGCGCCATGGCGCCAACGTCGGTGTGCAGATCGAGTACTGGTGGAAGTAGACCGCTCCGATGACTTTCAAGAACACGACAGCAGGTGACGTCATGACCTCATCCCAACCGCTGGAACTGCTGGCTCCCCTGTCCGGGGTGCTGCTTGCCCTGGACAAGGTGCCCGATCCTGCCTTCTCCAGCCGCCTGGTCGGCGATGGCCTGTGCCTCGATCCGACTTCCTCGGTGCTCTGTGCGCCGCTCGCCGGCACGGTCAGCAATATCCAGGACAGCGGCCATGCCGTCAGCATCACCGATGACCAGGGCGTGCAGGTACTGTTACATGTCGGCCTGGACACCGTGAACCTGGCGGGCAAGGGCTTCACCCGCCTGGTCGTGGAAGGCCAGCGGGTCGAGGCAGGGCAACCACTGATCGAGTTCGATGCCGACTATATCGCCCTGCATGCGCGCAGCTTGCTGACGCTGATGCTGGTGGTCAGTGGCGAGCCGTTCACCGTGCTGGCCGACGACGGCAGCCTGGTGCAACAGGCGCAGCCGGTGTTGCGTGTGGCCCTGCAGGCGGGTGAACAGCAGGCGCAAGAGGAGGAGGGTGAGGCACTGTTCACCCGGCCACTCATGCTGCCCAATGCCAACGGCCTGCATGCGCGTCCGGCGGCGGTGCTGGCCCAGGCGGCCAAGGGTTTCAAGGCGAGCATCTGCCTGCACAAGGGCGTCGAGAGCGCCAATGCCAAGTCGCTGGTGGCGATCATGGCGCTGCAGACCTCGCAGGGGGATGCCGTGCAGGTCAGTGCGGCGGGCGAGGACGCCGAAGCAGCGCTCGCCGCATTGAGCGCACTGTTGCTGGAAGGTTGTGGCGAGGTGGTGAACCTTGTTGACGAGGAGCAGCAGGTGGTGGCGGACCCCGAGCAGGAAACCCTGTTGCGTGGCGTCTGCGCCTCGCCCGGCTCGGCGTTTGGGCATGTGGTCCAGGTTGTCGAGCCTGAGCTGTCGATCAGCGAATCGGGTGTCGGACAGGCGCTGGAACGCGCCGCGCTCGACCGCGCCCTGCAAGAGGCCGATCTTGCACTGCAGGCGATGCAAGCCAAGGCGGGCAGCGCGGCCCAGGCCGAGATCTTCCAGGCCCACCAGGAACTGCTGGAAGACCCGACCCTGCTTGAGCAGGCCCATCAACTGCTGGCCGAGGGCAAGAGCGCCGCGTTCGCCTGGAACCGCGCCACGCAGGCAACCGGTGCGCTGTTCCAGGGGCTGGGCAGTGCCTTGCTCGCCGAGCGTGCCGCCGACCTTACGGATGTCGGGCAGCGGGTGTTGAAGTTGATTCTCGGCGTGACGGACAGCGCCTGGACCCTGCCCGAGCAGGCGATCCTGGTGGCCGAGCAGTTGACCCCGTCGCAGACCGCGAGCCTCGACCCCGACAAGGTGCTGGGCTTCGTCACCGTTGGCGGCGGTGCGACCAGCCATGTGGCGATCCTCGCCCGGGCGCTGGGGCTGCCGGCGATCTGTGGCGTGCCAGCGAGTGTACTGGCGCTGGCCGATGGTACCCAGGTGCTGCTCGACGCCGACAAGGGTGAGCTGCACTTGAGCCCGGACCCTGCGGCCATCGAGCGTCAGCGTATCGATCGCCAGCAACAGGGCCTGCGGCGCGCCCAGGACCTGCAGCAGGCACAGGCGCCTGCGATCACCCGTGATGGGCATCGGATCGAGGTGACGGCCAACGTCGCCTCGCAGCAGGAGACGCAACAATCGGTCGAGCTGGGCGGCGAAGGCGTCGGCCTGCTGCGTTCGGAGTTTCTCTACCTGGACCGCAACCGTGCGCCCAGCCCGCAGGAGCAGGCCGATACCTACAGCGCGATCGCCCAGGCATTGGGCCCGGAGCGCAACCTGGTGGTGCGCACCCTGGATGTCGGCGGCGACAAGCCGCTGGCCTATGTGCCGATGGCGGCCGAACAGAACCCCTTCCTCGGTCTGCGCGGTATCCGCCTGTGCCTGGAGCGCCCGCAACTGTTGCGAGAGCAGTTTCGCGCCATCCTCGCCAGTGCAGGCCAGGCTCGCCTGCATATCATGCTGCCGATGGTCAGCCTGCTCTCGGAGTTGCGTCAGGCACGCAAGATCCTGCAGGAGGAAGCGCATGCCCTCGGCCTGGCGAACCTGCCCAAGCTGGGAATCATGATCGAGGTGCCGTCGGCGGCGCTGATGGCCGATGTGTTTGCGCCTGAGGTGGATTTCTTCTCCATCGGCACCAATGACCTGACCCAGTACACCCTGGCCATGGACCGCGACCATCCGCGCCTGGCCGGCCAGGCCGACAGTTTCCACCCGGCGGTGCTGCGCCTGATCGCCACCACGGTCAAGGCGGCCCATGCCCATGGCAAGTGGGTCGGGGTGTGTGGCGCGCTGGCGTCGGAGTCGCTGGCCGTGCCGGTGCTGCTGGGGTTGGGGGTGGACGAACTGTCGGTCAGCGTGCCGCTGATTCCGACCATCAAGGCCCGGGTACGCGAGATGGACCTGCAGGATTGCCAGCAACTGGCGCGTCAGGTGCTGGGGCTGGAGGAGGCCGATCAGGTGCGCGAGGCTTTGCGCGGCTATCAGGCACGTGACGTCGAAACCTCATTGGCCGTGGAGGGCTGAGCATGTTCGAGAAATTGCAGCGGGCATTCTGGAAGGCGCTGACGCCGGACCTGATTGCCGAGGAGCCCGCGCCGGCGGCGGTCGGTGAGCTGTTGCCAGGCGTGCTGGCGGCATTGGGTGGGGCGGGGAATCTCAAGTCGCAGCAGCGCGTCGCGTTGACCCGCGTGCGCGTGCAGTTGCTGGACCCGGCGCGGCTGGACGAGGCCGCGCTGAAGGCGGCCGGGGTGCCCGGGGTCATGGTGCTGGCGGGTGGGGTTGTGCACCTGCTGGTGGGAGTTGTGTAGCCTGTTCTGGCCCTATCGCGGGACCAGCCCGCTCCCACAGGCGCAAGATCATGGTGCCTCTGAACTGCCCCCAAAGGTTGGATTGGTGTCCAACTTCTTGGAGGCAGTCCATTCTGTGGGAGCGGGCTGGTCCCGCGATGACGCCCGAACAGGCACGCCCAGCTCCGTCATTCTTTTGTAATGACCGGGTCATGCCCCGGTTTCCCCTGGCTTCGTACAGTGAGCTCACTCCCGTACGCACCCAGAGGAACACCCATGAAACTCCGCTCGCTCGTCCTTGCCCTGTCACTCGCCGGCGCTGCTTTCGGCGCCACCTCCACCTGGGCCGCCGATACCGCGCCGCAGGAAGTGAAGAACATCGTGCTGGTTCATGGCCTGTTCACCGATGCGTCCAGCTGGTCCAAGGTGATTCCGTTGCTGCAAGCCAAAGGCCTGCACGTGACCGCAGTCCAGAACCCGACCACCTCGCTCGACGACGACGTCGCGGCCGTCAATCGGGCGCTCGCCCAGCAGGACGGCCCGGTGATCCTGGTCGGTCACTCCTACGGCGGCATGGTCATCAGCCAGGCCGGTGATGCCGAAAAGGTCAAAGGCCTGGTCTACATCGCCGCCCGTGCCCCGGAAGCGGGCGAAGACTACCCTGCATTGACCAAGCGCTTCCAGGCAGCGCCGGCTGGGACTGGCCTGCAGTGGTCGGCGGACGGTTACGGCATGCTCAACGAAAATGCCTTCGTCAACGACTTCGCCGGCGACCTGCGCCTGGATTCGGCAAGCACCGCTGCGAACGCGCAGGCATTCGCATCGACCTGACCAGCAAGGAGTTCAAGTTGCTGGCGTGTTTTCTCCAGCATCCTGAGCAGGTGCTGTCGCGCACCTTCCTCGCGTCGCGGGTGTGGGACATGAATTTCGACAGCGACACCAATGTGGTGGACGTCGCGGTGCGGCGCCTGCGGCAAAAAGTCGACGAACCCTTTGCGGTGCGCCTGATCCATACCGTGCACGGCGTTGGCTATCGCTGCGAGCTCGAGGCATGAGGCGCCTGTCGCTGACCGTGCGCCTGGCGGTATTGCTGGCAACCTTTTCCTTCGTCGCCCTGGCTCTGCTGGGCGGCGCACTGTATGTCGCACTCGGGCAACAACTGGCGCTGCGTGACGACGGCGCGCTGCTGACCCGCGTCGAGCAGATCCGTACCTTGCTGCGTGACATGGATGCCCGAGAACTGGTGCGTGACAAGCCGCAGCTGTTTGCCAACATGCTGGGCAATACCGAATCCTTGCTGGTTATCCGGCCGGTCGCCGGGGCGCCACTGCTGGAGGTCAACCCAGGGCGCCGCGAAGTGCCGCAGGTCACGCCTCTGCCCGCCGCGGCATGTCGCCACTGCGCCGGTTGGCGCGCCAGACGGCAACCATTGGCGTCGGCACCTTGTCGCAGCGGCTGCAGCGCGACGATGCACCCGCCGAGCTGGATGCCCTGATCGAGCAGTTCAATGCCATGCTGGCGCGGCTCGAACGCGGTTTCGAGCAGCTCAAGCAGGTCAGTGCCGACATGGCCCACGACCTGCGTACACCCATCAACAACCTGCTGGGCCAGACTGAGGTCGGCCTTGGTCAGGTGCGTGAACCGCATTACTACCAGCACCTGCTGGGCTCGCACTTCGAAGAGTTGCAACGGCTGTCGCGGATGATCGACAACATGCTGTTCCTGGCCCGCGCCGAACATGCCGACCACCCCATCGATCGCACCGGGCTTGGATTGGCCCAGGAGTTGGGGCGTCTGTGCGATTACTTCGAAGACCTCGCCTGCGAGCGCGACGTGCGGCTGGCATGGCGAAGGCACGGTCTGGGCCGACGCCGCGTTGCTGCGCCGGGCACTGGCCAACCTGCTGGCCAATGCGGTGCGCTTTGCCGAGCAGGGCAGTGTCATCGAGGTGACCGCCGGTGAGCAGGGCGATGAGGTGTTGATCCAGGTGCGTAACCGTGGGCAGGCAATTGCTCCTGAGCACCTTGAAAGCGTGTTCGAACGTTTCTACAGGGTCGATGCCTCGCGCCAGCATTCGTCACAGTCCAGTGGGCTGGGCCTGTCGATCGTGCGGTCGATCATGCAATTGCACCAGGGGCACTGCTGGGCCGAAAGCAGCGAGGGTTCGACCTGTTTCACCCTCGCGTTCCCGCGTGTCAGCCACGATAGGCCACCCAGCCCTTGAAGGACAGCGCGCAATAGACCATCTCGATACCGCTGAAGCCGGCCTGGTGCAGCAGCGTGACAACAGTTCACTTAATCTTTCTCAATTGCAGGTGTATCGTATTCGCCCTTCATTGCCAGCGGTGCTGGCAGCTTGATTGCGCAAAACGAGGTGCCTGCACGTATGTCCTTTACCCGTCGACAAATGCTCAAGGGCCTCACCGGCCTCGTCGTGGTTGGCCTGGGCGCCGGAGGCGCGGCTCGCTACTGGCTGGGCAGGGTCGAGGACGACAATGCCGGGCACGACTACGAGCTGATCGCGGCGCCCCTGGATGTCGAGCTGGTCCCCGGATTCAAGACCGAAGCCTGGGCTTTCGGGCCGTCGGCACCGGGCACCGAGTTGCGGGTGCGTCAGGGCACCTGGTTGCGGGTACGCTTCATCAATCACCTGCCGGTGGAAACCACCATCCATTGGCACGGCATCCGCCTGCCGCTGGAAATGGACGGCGTACCTTATGTGTCGCAACTGCCGGTCAAGCCGGGCGAGTTCTTCGACTACAAGTTCCGTGTGCCGGATGCCGGCAGCTACTGGTATCACCCGCATGTCAGCAGCTCCGAAGAGCTGGGGCGCGGCCTGGTGGGGCCGCTGATCGTCGAGGAGCGCGAGCCGACGGGTTTCCGGCATGAACGCACCCTGAGCCTGAAGACCTGGCACGTGGACGAACAGGGCGAATTCATGCCATTCAGTGTGCCTCGCGAAGCGGCGCGCAATGGCACGGCTGGCCGCTTGATCACCATCAACTGCAAGGCCGAGGCAGTCACCGAGTTGCCTGCGGGCCAAGTGGTGCGCGTGCGGCTGCTCAACCTGGACAACACTTGGACCTACCGCATCAACCTCAAGGGCAACTACGAGGCGATGGTCTATGCGCTCGATGGCAACCCAGTGACCCCGAGGCCGCTCGAGGACGATTACTGGCTGGGCCCCGGCATGCGCATCTGCCTGGCCATCCGAATTCCCGAGGCCGGCGAGGAGATTTCCCTGCGCGACGGTTTCGTGCGCCTGGGCACATTGCGTTCGGTCGCCAGCAGCGAGGCGCCGGGCGACTGGCCCAAGGCGTTGCCGCCGAACCCGATCGCCGAGCCGGACCTGGAGAACGCCGAGAAGCTGAACTTCAATTTCGAGTGGGCGGGCAAGGTTTCGGTGAACACCGACAATGGCAAGCCACCGAGTCTGTGGCAGATCAACGGCCAGGCCTGGGACATCACCGACAAGACCTGCGCCGACCGGCCGATCGCCACGTTGAAAAAGGGCAACAGCTATATCTTCGAGCTGAAGAACATGACCCAGTACCAGCACCCTATCCATCTTCACGGTATGAGTTTCAAGGTGATCGCCTCCAATCGCCGCAAGATCACCGAGCCCTGGTTCACCGACACCTACCTGCTGGGCAAGAACGAACGTGCCCAGGTGGCGCTGGTGGCGGATAACCCGGGCACCTGGATGTTCCACTGCCATGTGATCGACCACATGGAAACCGGCCTGATGGCCGCGATCGCGGTGGTCTGATGCGTCCGCGGATCATCGATCGCAGCGGCGATCAGGCATTCATGCAGTTGGCCCTGGAACTGGCGGCTGAAGGCGCCTTGCTGGGCGAGGTGCCGGTAGGTGCGGTGCTGGTGCAGCAGGGGCAGGTGATTGGCCGAGGTTTCAACCGGCCCATCACCGACAGTGACCCCAGCGCCCACGCCGAAATGGTCGCCATCCGCGATGCGGCCAAGGCTGTCAGCAACTACCGGCTGCCGGGCAGCACCCTGTATGTGACCCTTGAACCCTGCAGCATGTGTGCGGGGCTGATCGTCCATTCGCGAATCGAGCGGGTGGTGTATGGGGCGCTGGAACCCAAGGCCGGGGTGGTGCAGAGCCAGGGGCAGTTCTTCGGGCAGGGCTTTCTCAACCACCGGGTGATGGTCGAAGGCGGGGTACTGGCTGAGGAGTGCGGGGCAATACTGACCGAGTTCTTCAAGGCCCGACGCGCCAAGGTTAAAACTTGACCGGCCTTTTCGCGGGCTTACATCGGCGGTGATTGTTCCGCCGGCTTGTCCTTGTTGACCCCCGGCACATGCAGGTTGCCCTCGGCCACCTGGCCTTCGAGCTGCGGCTGGGTCACCCAGGTGAGGATGTCGTAGTAGCGACGGATGTTGGCCACGAAGTGCACCGGCTCGCCGCCGCGGGCGTAGCCATACTTGGTCTTGCTGTACCACTGCTTTTGCGACAGGCGCGGCAGCATCTTCTTCACGTCCAGCCACTTGTTCGGGTTCAGGCCTTCACGCTTGGCGAGTGTGCGGGCGTCCTCGAGGTGGCCGCTGCCGACGTTGTAGGCGGCCAGGGCGAACCAGGTGCGGTCCGGCTCCTGAATGCTGTCGTCCAGTTGCTCCTTGATGAGCATGAAGTATTTCGCCCCACCCATGATGCTCTGCTTCGGGTCCAGCCGGTTGGACACGCCCATGGCCTGGGCGGTGCGCTGGGTCAGCATCATCAGGCCGCGTACGCCGGTCTTGGAGGTCACCTCGGGCTGCCACATCGATTCCTGGTAACCGATCGCCGCCAGCAGCCGCCAGTCGACCTGCTCGACCTTGGCGTAGCTCTTGAAGTGCTTTTCATACTTGGGCAGGCGCTGCTGCAGGTGCTGGGCGAAGGTGTAGGCACCGACGTAGCCAAGCACGTCCACGTGGCCGTAATAACGGTCTTTCAGGCGCTGAAGCGTGCCGTTCTTCTGCGCCTTGTCGAGAAACTCGTTGATCTCGTTGAGCAGGCTGTTGTCTTCGCCGGCCGCCACGGCCCAGCGCTGGTCGCGGGCATCACCCAGGTCGAAGGCCACGCGCACGTTGGAGAAGTACACCTGGTTCATCGCCAGCTCGTTGGAGTCGACCAGTGTCAGGTCGATCTGGCCTTCGTCGACCATGCGCAGCAGGTCGACCACCTCCACGGCGTCGGACTCTTCGTATTCAAGCGTCGGATACTGTTTCTTCAGTTCGGCCAGCTGTTCGGCGTGGCTGCTGCCCTTGAGCACCATGATCTTCTTGCCGATCAAGTCCTTGGGTTCGGTGGGGCGGGAGCGGCCGTTGCGGTAGATGACCTGGGGGGTGACTTCGAGATACGGGTGGGAAAACTTCGCCTGGGTGGTGCGTTGCTCACTGCTGACCAGGCCGGCGGCGGCCAGCACCGGGCCGGAAGGCTTGCCCAACTGGTCGAAGAGATCGTCGAGGTTGTCGGCGGTCTCGATCTCCAGCTTGACGCCGAGATCGTCGGCGAAACGCTTGACCAGCTCGTATTCGAAACCGGTTTCGCCGTTGCGGTCCTGGAAGTAGGTGGCAGGGCTGTTGCGGGTTATGACGCGCAGCACGCCGTCCTCCTTCACGCGCTCGAGGGTGCTGGGTTTTTCAACACAGGCACCGAGCATCAGGAAGAGTCCGGTTGCGAAGAGCCATCTGGCGCAGCGCTGGCGCAAAGCAGTGTGGGCGAACATAGGTTGCAGTATACGCAAAGGACCGCCCGCGCCATATCTCGACAACCGTTAGCTTGTCTGGTAGCGGGTCATGTGTTTGCGGGTGCTTGCCTTCAGGGGATCGCTCAGGCGAAAACCCCTCCGGCCAGGCCGTAGAATTCTGACCCCCAGGTCCGGTTCCGCCGCCCGGCAGCATTGCCCTCTGGCGGGTGCCGAAAGCCGTCGAATTAGGCTAGAATGCACGGCCTCTAAGCACACCCCTTCCTGAGGCTGTCCCGACGATGTTGATCCTGCGCGGCGCTCCTGCCCTTTCTGCCTTTCGCCACGGTAAATTACTCGAGCAACTGAGCCAGAAAGTCCCCGCTGTTACTGGTTTGTATGCCGAATTTGCCCACTTCGCCGACGTCGACGGCGAGCTGACCGCCGACCAGCAGCAGGTGCTGGGGCGTCTGCTCAAGTACGGCCCGAGCGTGCCGGTACAGGAGCCGAGCGGCCGCCTGTTCCTGGTCGTGCCGCGTCTGGGCACCATTTCGCCCTGGGCTTCCAAGGCCAGCGACATCGCCCACAACTGCGGCCTGCAGTCGATCCAGCGCCTGGAGCGCGGCATCGCCTACTACGTTGCCGGCTCGCTCAGCGACGCCGACGCCGCGCAGGTCGCGGCCGAACTGCACGATCGCATGACCCAGCGCGTACTGACGCAACTGGAACAGGCCGCTGACCTGTTCAGCCACGCCCAGCCCAAGCCGATGACCTCGGTCGACATTCTCGCAGGTGGCCGCGCCGCCCTGGCCCAGGCCAACGTCGACCTGGGCCTGGCCCTGGCCGAAGACGAGATCGACTACCTGGTCAACGCTTTCCAGGGGCTCAAGCGCAACCCGAACGACATCGAGCTGATGATGTTCGCCCAGGCCAACTCCGAGCACTGCCGCCACAAGATCTTCAACGCCAGTTGGGACATCGACGGCCAGGCTCAGGAAAAGAGCCTGTTCGGCATGATCAAGAACACCTACCAGATGCACAACGAAGGTGTGCTGTCTGCGTACAAGGACAATGCCTCGGTGATCGTCGGCAACGTCGCCGGCCGCTTCTTCCCGAACCCTGAAACCCGCCAGTACGGTGCGGTGCAGGAGCCGGTGCACATCCTGATGAAGGTCGAGACGCACAACCACCCGACCGCCATTGCGCCGTTCTCCGGCGCCTCCACCGGCTCCGGCGGCGAGATTCGCGACGAAGGCGCCACCGGCCGGGGCGCCAAGCCCAAGGCCGGCCTCACCGGCTTTACCGTCTCCAACCTGCGCATCCCGGGCTTCGAGCAGCCATGGGAGCAGGCCTACGGCAAGCCGGAGCGTATCGTCGACGCCCTCGACATCATGATCGAAGGCCCGCTGGGCGGCGCTGCGTTCAACAACGAATTCGGTCGTCCGGCCCTGACCGGTTACTTCCGCACCTTCGAGCAGTCCATCAACACCCCGCACGGTGAAGAAGTACGCGGCTACCACAAGCCGATCATGCTCGCTGGCGGCATGGGCAACATCCGCGAAGACCACGTGCAGAAGGGCGAGATCACCGTTGGCGCCAAGCTGATCGTGCTCGGTGGCCCGGCCATGCTGATCGGCCTGGGCGGCGGCGCTGCCTCGTCGGTGGCCACCGGTGCCAGCTCGGCTGACCTGGACTTCGCCTCGGTACAGCGCGAAAACCCGGAAATGGAGCGCCGCTGCCAGGAGGTCATCGACCGCTGCTGGCAGTTGGGCGACGCCAACCCGATCGCCTTTATCCACGACGTCGGTGCCGGCGGCATCTCCAACGCCTTCCCGGAGCTGGTCAACGACGGTGGCCGCGGTGGCCGCTTCGAGCTGCGCAACGTGCCCAACGACGAGCCGGGCATGGCCCCGCACGAAATCTGGAGCAACGAATCGCAGGAGCGTTACGTGCTGGCCGTCAGCGCCGTCGATTTCGAGCGCTTCAAGGCCATCTGCGAGCGTGAGCGCTGCCCGTTCGCGGTGGTCGGCGAGGCCACCGAAGAACAGCACTTGACTGTCACCGACAGCCACTTCGACAACACGCCGGTCGATATGCCGCTCGACGTGCTGCTGGGCAAGCCGCCACGCATGCACCGTTCGGTTACCCGCGAAGCCGAGCTGGGCGATGATTTCGACCCGAGCGAGCTGGACCTCGACCAGGCTGTGCAGCGCGTGCTGAGCCACCCGGCCGTGGCCAGCAAGAGCTTCCTGATCACCATCGGCGACCGCACCATCACCGGCCTGGTCGCCCGCGACCAGATGGTCGGCCCGTGGCAGGTGCCGGTGGCCGACTGCGCCGTCACCGCCACCAGCTTCGACGTCTACACCGGCGAAGCCATGGCCATGGGCGAGCGTACACCGCTGGCACTGCTGGATGCCCCGGCGTCCGGGCGCATGGCCATCGGCGAAACCATCACCAACCTGGCCGCCTCGCGCATCGACAAGCTGTCCGACATCAAGCTGTCGGCCAACTGGATGTCCGCTGCCGGCCACCCGGGTGAAGACGCGCGCCTGTACGACACCGTCAAGGCTGTCGGCATGGAGCTGTGCCCCGAGCTGGGCATTACCATTCCGGTCGGCAAAGACTCGATGTCGATGAAGACCAAGTGGAGCGAAGAGGGCGTCGAGAAGAGCGTCACCTCGCCGATGTCGCTGATCATCACAGGCTTCGCCCCGGTCACTGACATCCGCAAGACCCTCACCCCGCAACTGCGCATGGACAAGGGTGAAACCGACCTGATCCTGATCGACCTGGGCCGCGGCAAGAACCGCATGGGCGCCTCGATCCTGGCCCAGACCTACGGCAAGATCGCCGCCCAGGCACCGGACGTCGACGACGCCGAAGACCTCAAGGCGTTCTTCGCCGTGATCCAGGGCCTGAACGCCGACGGTCACCTGCTGGCCTACCACGACCGTTCCGACGGCGGCCTGGTCACCACCGTGCTGGAAATGGCCTTCGCCGGTCATTGCGGCCTCGACCTGCAACTCGATCCGCTGACCGACAGCAAGGGCGACGTGCCGGCCATCCTCTTCAACGAAGAGCTGGGCGCGGTCATCCAGGTTCGCCAGGACGCCACTCCGGACGTATTGGCCCAGTTCAGCGCCGCCGGCCTGGGCGAGGAGTGCGTCGCGGTGATCGGCAAGCCGGTCAACAACGGTGAGGTGTCCATCAGCCTGAACGGCGAAGTGCTGTTCGACGATGACCGCCGCATGCTGCAGCGCCAGTGGGCCGAGACCAGCTACCAGATCCAGCGCCTGCGCGACAACGCCGACTGCGCCGACCAGGAGTTCGATGTCCTGCTCGAAGAGGACAATCCAGGCCTGTCGGTCAAGCTCGGCTACGACGTCAACGACGACGTTGCCGCGCCTTACATCAAGAAGGGTGTGCGGCCGCAAGTGGCGATCCTGCGTGAGCAGGGCGTCAACGGCCAGGTCGAGATGGCTGCGGCCTTCGACCGTGCAGGCTTTGCCGCCATCGACGTGCACATGAGCGACATCCTCGCCGGTCGTGTCGACTTCGAAGCCTTCAAGGGCCTGGTCGCCTGCGGTGGCTTCTCCTACGGCGACGTACTGGGTGCCGGTGAAGGCTGGGCCAAGTCGGCGCTGTTCAACAGCCGTGCCCGCGATGCCTTCCAGGCCTTCTTCGAGCGTACCGACAGCTTCGCCCTGGGCGTGTGCAACGGTTGCCAGATGATGTCCAACCTGCACGAACTGATCCCGGGCACCGAGTACTGGCCGCACTTCGTGCGCAACCGCTCGGAGCAGTTCGAAGCGCGTGTAGCCATGGTCGAGGTGCAGAAGTCCAACTCGATCTTCCTGCAGGGCATGGCCGGTTCGCGCATGCCGATCGCCATCGCCCACGGTGAAGGCCATGCCGAGTTCGCCAGCGAAGAGGCGCTGCTGGAAGCCGACCTGTCCGGTTGCGTGGCCCTGCGTTTCGTCGACAACCACGGCAAGGTCACCGAGCAGTACCCGGCCAACCCGAACGGTTCGCCACGGGGCATCACCGGCCTCACCAGCCGCGACGGTCGCGTCACCATCATGATGCCGCACCCTGAGCGTGTGTTCCGCGCCGTGCAGAACTCCTGGCGTCCGGATGACTGGCAGGAAGACGCCGCGCTGATGCGCATGTTCCGCAACGCGCGGGTGTGGGTGAACTAAGCGGTGCACAAGCTCGCCTTCTTCGTCCCCGCCAGCCATGTCGAAGTGGTCAAGGCCGCCGTGTTCGCTGCTGGAGGCGGACGTATCGGTGACTACGATCACTGTGCCTGGCAGACACTTGGCCAGGGTCAGTTCCGCCCGTTGGATGGCAGCCAGCCATTCCTCGGGCAGGTGGGCCAGGTCGAGGTGGTGGAGGAGTGGAAGGTGGAGCTGGTGGTGGCCGATGAGCGGGTTCGTCAGGTGGTTGCTGCATTGAAGCAGAGCCATCCTTATGAAACGCCGGCGTATGAGGTCTGGCCTTTGCTCGACGTCTGAATGCGCTGAAGTTTCGCTGCTGCAAACCGACAAACCCCCCCCCCCCCCCCCCCCCGGGGGG
>NZ_JABWRO010000101.1:0-23124 GCF_014268985.1 Pseudomonas sp. RW10S2
CACGGCGCCACGGCTGTGGCGCCGGCTTCTGACCGACGAGTTTTCAGCCTTTGTCGAGCAACTGCCCGGACTTGATGAAATTCACCCCGGCGTGCTGCATCTTGCTCATTGCATTTTCCAGCGAGCCGTCTTTGTCGATGGCGCGGCAGGCGTCCAGCACTACATAGGTGGTGAAGCGTTCGCGCCGTGCGTGCAGGGCAGTCCAGGCCACGCAGAAATCCAGGGCAAGGCCCACCACGTAGACGCTGGTGACCGCTTTTTCACGCAGGTAGCCGGCGAGGCCGGTGGTGGTCTTCTGGTCGGCTTCAAAGAAGGCCGAGTAGCTGTCTACCAGCGGGTTGCCGCCCTTGCGCACGATCAACTGGGCGTGGGGCAGGTCTACCTTGGGGTGGAATTCGGCACCCTGGCTGCCCTGCACGCAGTGATCCGGCCAAAGCACCTGGGGGCCGTAGGGCAGTTCGATGATGTCGTAGGGGTTCTTGCCGGGATGGCTGGAAGCGAAGGAGATATGCCCGGCGGGATGCCAGTCCTGGGCCTGGACCACAGTGCGGAAATTCACGGCGATCTGGTTGACCAGCGGCACGATCTCGTCGCCGCGGGGCACCTCCAGGGCGCCGCCGGGGGTGAAGTCATTCTGGATATCGATCACGAGCAGGGCGCGATCGGGGCTATCGTTGCTGATTGTGTGGTTGCTCGGTGACGTACTCATCGAAAGACCTTCCTTGTTATGACGATGTTGGAGTTATAACAGCGGTTCCTGAATCAGCTGTTTGTGTAGCATGGCGTTACATCTTCTCCGGCGACTTGCGACTTAGGTGCAGCAGTTCGTTGGCGGCTTGGCTCGTTACTATATGTGTCCAGTTACCGACGGCGTTGTCCAAGGCGACCAGGACCGCTTTTGAATCGAAAAGGGAAACACGCCACATGCAGTCAGCTTATACCGTTCTTATCCTGCTGATGCTGGTCAGTGTCTCCAAGCTGGTGGGGCGGATGATCCCGCTGCCCCTGCCACTGGTGCAGATCGGCGCTGGAGCGCTGCTGGCCTGGCCAACACTCGGCCTGCACGTGGCCCTGGATCCCGAGTTGTTCCTGTTCCTGTTCCTGCCGCCGTTGCTGTTCGCCGATGGCTGGCGTATCCCTAAGCGCGAGCTATGGCGCATTCGTGGCCCGGTGGTGGCCTTGGCCGTGGGGCTGGTGCTGTTCACCGTGGTGGGCGCGGGATACTTCATTCACTGGATCCTGCCAAGCATTCCACTGCCGGTAGCGTTCGCCCTGGCCGCGGTGCTCTCGCCCACTGATGCGGTGGCAGTTTCGGCGATTACCCAGGATCGCCTGCCAACACCCTTGATGCACATGCTCCAGGGCGAAGCGCTGATGAACGATGCTTCGGGCCTGGTGACGTTCAAGTTCGCATTGGCGGCAGCCATTACCGGGGTTTTTTCGTTGACCGATGCCAGCCTGACGTTCGTGCTGGTAGCCATCGGCGGGCTTGCGGTTGGCGTGGGACTGAGCTGGTTGGTGGGGCGCCTGCGTGCCTGGATGATCGCTCGGGGCTGGGACGATCCGGCGACGCATGTGGTGTTCATGCTGCTGTTGCCCTTTGCCGCCTACGTGCTGGCCGAACGGCTCGGTGTCTCGGGCATTCTCTCGGCGGTGGCGGCAGGGATGATGCAGAGCTGGCTCGACCTGTTGCCGCGTCAGACCAGCACGCGCCTGCTCAACCGCAGCGTCTGGTCGCTGCTGGAGTTCGCCTTCAATGGTCTGATCTTCCTGCTGCTGGGCTTGCAATTACCCGACATCATCAAGGCAGTGGTCAGCCACGAAACGTCGTTGTGGCCGACCCTGGCCTGGCGTTGCCTCGATGTGGTGGCGATCTTCGTGGCGTTGGTGCTGCTGCGGTTCGTCTGGGTACAAAGCGTGTGGCGCGCTATCGGCGTGGTGCGCCGCTGGCGCGGTAAGTCGGCGTTGGTGCTGATGCCCAGCGCACGTTCGTGCTGGCTGTTGACCCTGGGCGGCGTGCGCGGGGCCGTGACCTTGGCGGGTGTGATGTCGGTGCCCTTGCTGATCGGGGCCGGCCAGGCGTTCCCGGAGCGTGATCTGCTGATCTTCATTGCCGCCGGGGTGATCCTGCTGTCGCTGATCAGTGCCTGCATCGCCCTGCCGATTCTGTTGCGCGGGGTAACCAAGAGCCCGGACGAACGCCTGCATCAGGAAGTACAGGAAGCCTGGAGACGCACCGCGGAAGCCGCTATCCATGCACTGGAGGCCGAGGAGGTCATCGATGCCAATGCCCCGCAGGATGCCGCCCAGGCGACGCTGGCGACCGAGTTGAAGGCGCGCCTGATGGCGGAATACCGGGACGAGCTGGACAGTTACAACGACAGCGCCGAAGCGCGTGCGCTGGCCGAGCAGATGGATCTTCTGGAGCGCCGCTTGCGCTTGCGTGCATTGCGCGCACAGCGGCTGGAACTGTACAGCCTGCATCGCCAGCACCTGGTGGGGGATGAAGTAGTGCGCCAGGTGCTGGGTGAACTGGACATGAGCGAGGCGAACCTGGGGCAGGTTCGTTAGCGTCAGTCGTGTGGGTAGGCCAGGCGCATCATCTCGAGGTCTTTCGCACTGAGCTCCGTATTCTGGACTACCTCGGATCCATCCAAGGTCATCCAGGCCGCAATCGGGTAATGCATTATAGAGAGCGGATCGTACTGGGTTTTGATCAGTTCGTTGTCGGGCCGTTTGTTCAGGTAAGTCTCCCTGATGTCTTGCTCTGACCAGTCATCCGATTGCTTGGCAGCTTCGAATAGAGCCGGCTCGTTCCAGGGGATGGTGGCATCGGGGTGTAGCTGTTCATGTTCGAATCCTAGTGCATGGCCGAACTCGTGTAACACGGTGGATTCGAATGATTCATCCCCCGGTATGACATTCAGCGACATGGTGTAGTCTTCACTAGCCAGTGCATCGGTGCCGATGTCTGATTCGTTGTGCTCTGCATGTTCGCCTGTGAGGATCCTGATCTGGGCATGTTTGTCATCATCTTCTGACAGATCAAGCTCCAGGTTGGCGCCGGAAAGATCCACCCACTGGCAAGCCAGTTCGAAGATCGACATCTTGAGCTTTCTGTCCGGAGCACCGAGAAACGAGATCCACAAAGTACGACCGGATGCCCATAGTCGGCCGGTCTCGATCAGTCCACGCTTTTTTCGACCGCCGTTGCTCTGGCCCCTGTTGCGGGGGTTCTCGGTAACGGCCAGATCATGGGAGAGCTGCTGATCGATGCGGTGGCGAGTACGGAGTGAGGCGAGTGTATACATCGGAGAGTTCCTGGTGTGGTTGGAACTCAGGATGATCTGCGACCGATCAAGCTACGTGGCATTACATAAGTCTGGGCGGTGACACGCGTTCAGGCATCCCAGCGCCCGAGTGCCGTTAGATAGTTACCTAGGGGCTGACATCGACGCCAGCCCCAAGGGGAGAGGTATTTCAGCGCCCTGCGAGGAACCCGCGAATCCGCTCGGCCGCCTCGATGCACTCGGCCAGAGGCGCAACCAGCGCCATGCGCACGCGTCCTGCGCCCGGATTGACGCCATCCACTTCACGCGACAGATACGAGCCCGGCACAACGGTCACGTGCTCGGCTTCGAACAGGTCACGGGTAAAATCAGCGTCGCTGCCCGGCACCTTGGCCCACAGATAGAAGCTGCCATCCGGGCGTTGCACGTCCATCACCGGTTGCAGGATCTCGAGCACGGCATCGTACTTGGCGCGGTACTGGTCGCGGTTTGCGCGCACATGGGCTTCGTCCTGCCAGGCGGCGACGCTGGCCAGTTGCGTCTGCACCGGCATGGCGCAACCGTGGTAGGTGCGGTACAGCAGGAATGGCTTGATGATCTCGGCATCGCCAGCGACGAAGCCCGAACGCAGACCCGGCAGGTTGGAGCGCTTGGACAGGCTGTGGAACACCACGCAGCGTTTGAAGTCGCTGCGGCCGAGCTCGGCGCAGGCGCTCAGCAGGCCTGGTGGTGGAGCGTCTTCGTCGAAGTACAGCTCGCTGTAGCACTCGTCGGCGGCAATCACGAAATCGTGCTCGTCGGCCAGGGCGATCAGCTTTTTCAGGGTGTCCATCGGCACCAGTGCGCCGGTGGGGTTGCCAGGGGAGCACAGGAACAGGATCTGGCAGCGCTTCCAGATCTCGACCGGCACCGCGTCGAAATCAGGGTTGAAGCCGTTGTTTTCCAGGCAGGGCAGGTAGTGCGGAGTAGCTCCGGCCAGCAGCGCCGCGCCTTCGTAGATCTGGTAGAACGGGTTGGGGCTGACCACCAGGCCGTCGTCGGCGCGGTTGACCACCGTTTGCGTGAAGGCGAAGAGCGCTTCACGGGTGCCATTGACCGGCAGGACATGCTGGTCGGCATCGAGCCAGCCAGCGGGCACGCCAAAACGGTGCTCGCACCATTGGACGATGGCCTGGCGCAGGGCCGGCAGGCCGAGGGTGCTGGGGTAGACCGCCAGTTTATCGAGGTTGTCGGCCAGGGCCTTGGCGACGAACGCCGGGGATTCATGCTTCGGCTCACCGATCGACAGGGCAATGGCGCGTTTGTCCGCGGCAGGTTTCACGCTGCCGAGCAGGGCGCGGAGCTTCTCGAAGGGATAGGGCTGAAGCTGGGTCAAGGCATGGTTCATCGGCGCAAGGTCTCGTAATCGTCAGAAGGTCACGCGGGTAGGGCTGGTATCGCTGGACTGGCCGGCCTGCAACTGTTCGACGATGGCTTCCTGCAGGCGGCTGCACAGTTGCGGGTCGGAGAGCGGCTGGTTGTCGGCGTCGGTGATGAAGAACACGTCTTCCACGCGCTCGCCGAGGGTGGCGATCTTGGCGTTCTGCAGCGACAGGTCGAACTCCAGGAAGATCCGCCCCAGGCGCGCCAGCAGGCCGGGCCGGTCGGGTGCGGTGATTTCGAGGATGGTCACCGGGCGCTGGGCATCGTTGAGGATGGTCACCTGCGGCGCGAAGTTGAAGTGCTTGAGCTGGCGCGGCACGCGCCGCTGGATGATGGTCGGGTAATCCTCGGGATTGCGCAGTGCCTCGGTCAGCCCTTCGCGGATCTGCTTGACCCGCTGCGGGTTGTCGCCGATCGAGCCGCCGTCGTTGTCGAGCACGATGTAGGTGTCGAGGGTGAACTGGCTGCTGGAGGTGATGATGCGGGCGTCGTGGATGTTCAGGTTGAGCTGCGACATCGCCGCCACGGTCACGGCGAAGAAGTCGTGCTGGTCGGGCGCGTAGATGAAGATCTGCGTGCCGCCTTCGAACTCGCGCTGGGTGGTTTCCTTGATCAGCACCAGCGGGCCGCCATCGGCCGGCTGCTGGAGAATCGCATCGCTGTGCCAGGCCACATCGGCGGCGGTGTGCTTGAGGAAATAGTCGTCGCCCAGCTGCGACCAGAGTTGCTCCACATCGTCCGGGTCTGTGCCTTCGCGCACGAGGATGTCCAGCGCGGCGCTTTGTGTCTGGCGGATCTGCTCCTCGCGGTCCAGCGGGTTCTCAAGGCCCCGGCGCAGCGCGCGCTTGGCCTCGGTGTAGAGCTGGCGCAGCAGGCTGGCGCGCCAGGAGTTCCACAGGCTGGGGTTGGTGGCGTTGATGTCGGCCACGGTCAGCACGTAGAGGTAGTCCAGGCGGGTTTCGTCGCCGACGAACAGGGCGAAATCGTTGATCACCTGCGGGTCGGAGAGGTCCTTGCGCTGGGCGGTGGTGGACATCACCAGGTGGCTCTGCACCAGCCAGGCAATCAGCCGCGAGTCCCAGGCCGGTAGCTGATGGCGCTCGCAGAACGCCTGAGCATCCACCGCACCGAGCTCGGAGTGATCGCCCTGGCGACCCTTGCCGATGTCGTGATAAAGGCCGGCGAGGTAGATCAGCTCAGGCTTGGGCAGGCGTCCCATGAGCTTGCTGGCCAGCGGGAATTTCTCCGACACCGGGGTGTACTGCAGTTTGCGCAGGTGCTTGATGAGGTTGAGCGTGTGCGCATCGACCGTATAGATGTGGAACAGGTCGTGCTGCATCTGTCCGACGATCAGGCCGAATTCCGGCAGGTAGCGACCGAGGATGCCATAGCGGTTCATGCGCCGCAGGTTGCGGTGGATGCCGATCTCGCACTTGAACAGTTCGATGAACAGGCTGGTGTTGCGGATATCGTTGCGGAACTTGTCGTCGATCAGGTGCCGATGTTCACGCAGAAGCCGCACGGTGTCGGCGCGTACGCCCTTGATCTCCGGATGCTGGGCCATCAGCACGAAGATCTCCAGCATGGCGAACGGGGTGCGCTTGAAGACGTTCGGGTTGACCGCCTCTATATAGCCGTCATGCAGGCGAAAGCGCGAGTTCAGCGGCTGGGTGCTGCCATTGTCGTCGGCGAGGATCACTTCCTCGAAGTGCTGGATGATCAGGTCGCAGAGCTGGCTGATGCTCATCACCACCCGGTAGTACTGCTGCATGAACTGCTCGATGGCGCGCTTGGGGTTCTCGTCGCTGTAGCCGAGCAGCGCCGCGATACTGCGCTGGTGGTCGAACAGCAGGCGGTCTTCGGCGCGTCCGGCGAGCATGTGCAGGGCGTAGCGCACGCGCCAGAGGAAGGCCTGCGACGAGGCCAGCAGGTCGTTCTCGCTTTCCAGCAGAAAACCTTCGCCAGCCAGCGCGTGCAGGTTGAGGGTGCCGTACTGGCGGCGGGCAACCCAGAGCACGGTCTGGATGTCGCGCAGGCCACCTGGCGAACCCTTGACGTTGGGCTCCAGGTTGTACTCGGTGTCGTTGTACTTGTGGTGCCGTGCCTTGAGCTCGGCACGCTTGGCCAGGAAGAACTCCTTGCTGGGCCACATGTGCGCGGTGCTGGTGACTTCCAGCATGCGCTCGCGCAGCGTCTCGGGGCCGGCGACGGTGCGGCTTTCCATCAGGTTGGTGATCACTGTCAGGTCGGCGCGCGCCTGCTCGGCGCATTCCTCGACGGTGCGCACGCTCTGACCGACTTCCAGGCCGATGTCCCACAGCAGTGTCAGGAAGCGCTCGATGGCGTCGCGATACTGCTCGTGTTCCGCCTGGTCGAGCAGGATCAGCAGGTCGATGTCCGACCAGGGGTGCAGCTCACCGCGGCCGTAGCCGCCAACCGCGACCAGGGCGATGCCGTCCGGATTGCCCCAGTCGAACTGGTTCCAGGCCTGTTGCAGGATATTGTCGACGAACCAGGCGCGGTCCTCGATCAGGCGGCGGATCTCGACGCCTTCGCGAAAGCGTCTGTCGAAGACTTCTGCGGCCTGGCGCAGAGCCTTCTTGAAGGCGGGAATGGGGCTTGCCTTGAGCGCCAGTTCCGCCTGGAACTGGCCACGGTCGAACAGCTCTGGATCCACCTGGGGCATCGAGTCGCCTTCCTGAGTTGAATTACGCCGAGGTACGGGGAATGGTGTCGTCTTTGCGCAGGGTGAAGATTTCATAGCCCGTGGCGGTGACCACCAGCGTATGTTCCCACTGTGCCGAGAGCTTGCGATCCTTGGTGATGGCGGTCCAGCCATCGCCCAGCACCTTGGTGTCGGCCTTGCCCTGGTTGATCATCGGCTCGATGGTGAAGGTCATGCCTTCTTTCAGTTCCATGCCGGTGCCGGCCCTGCCGTAGTGCAGGATCTGCGGTTCTTCATGGAACACCTTGCCGATGCCATGGCCGCAGAACTCGCGAACCACCGAGAAACCGTTCTTTTCCGCGTGCTTCTGGATCACTTCGCCGATGTCGCCCAGGCGGCAGCCCGGCTTGATGAGCTCGATGGCTTTGTACAGGCACTCTTGGGTGACCTTGGACAGGCGCTCTGCCCAGGGCGCGACGGTGCCGACATGGAACATGCGGCTGGTGTCGCCGTGGTAGCCATCCTTGATCACCGTCACGTCGATGTTGATGGTGTCGCCATCCTTGAGCGGCTTTTCGTTGGGGATGCCGTGGCAGACCACATGGTTGATCGAGGTGCAGATCGACTTGGGGAAGCCCTTGTAGTTGAGCGGCGCCGGGATCGCCTGCTGGACGTTGACGATGTAGTCGTGGCACAGGCGGTCGAGTTCCTCGGTGGTCACGCCAGGCTTGACGTGCTCTTCGATCATTTCGAGGACTTCGGCGGCCAGGCGGCCGGCGATGCGCATCTTCTCGATGTCTTCTGCGGTCTTGATGGTGACGGTCATTACAGGCTCTCTACGGCGCCGGGCGGCGCGCAACAAACGGGAAAGGCCGGATTCTAACAGAGCAGGGCGGCGTTCTGTGGGGAGAAAACCGCGGATCCGGTGGTCTATGGAGGGCATTCTGGCGCGATTGCCGGGCTGCTGCAAAAGCCACTGACGGATGAAGCACCTTGCGGGTTCCGTTCGTCTTCTGTCTGTGGTATAAAATGCGCCGCTTTCGGGGAGGTCCCCGTCAGCTCAAACCCACACACGTGTCGACACGATGGCCTGGGTGCCCGGGGTCTTCGGATCCATGGGTTGGTCATTGGGATACGTGGAGGCCCAACCCGACTTATCAAGGAACTATCATGTCCCAAGTCAACATGCGCGATATGCTGAAGGCCGGTGTGCACTTCGGCCACCAGACCCGTTACTGGAACCCGAAAATGGGCAAGTACATTTTCGGCGCGCGCAACAAGATCCACATTATCAACCTGGAAAAAACCCTGCCGATGTTCAACGACGCTCTGTCGTTCGTAGAGCGCCTGGCCCAGGGCAAGAACAAGATCCTGTTCGTCGGCACCAAGCGTTCCGCTGGCAAACTGGTCGCCGAGCAAGCTGCTCGTTGCGGTTCGCCATACGTTGATCACCGCTGGTTGGGCGGCATGCTGACCAACTACAAGACCATCCGTGCTTCGATCAAGCGTCTGCGCGACCTGGAAACCCAGGCCGAAGATGGCACCTTCGCCAAGCTGACCAAGAAAGAAGCCCTGATGCGCTCGCGCGACCTGGAAAAACTGGATCGCAGCCTGGGTGGTATCAAGGACATGGGCGGTCTGCCTGATGCACTGTTCGTCATCGACGTCGATCACGAGCGCATTGCAATCACCGAAGCCAACAAGCTGGGCATCCCGGTCATCGGCGTTGTCGATACCAACAGCAGCCCGGAAGGCGTTGACTTCGTGATCCCAGGCAACGACGACGCAATCCGCGCCATCGAGCTGTACATGACTTCGATGGCTGACGCCGTCATCCGCGGTCGCAACAACGTTGCCGGCGGTACCGAAGTCTACGCCGAAGAAGCGGCGGCACCAGCTGCTGAGTAATTGACGCCTGGCGTCTACTTGGCACGCGAAAAGGGGGCTTGGCCCCCTTTTTGCCACCTGAAATCCTCCTGTCAGCAAGCACGCCGCATCATGCGTGGCGCTGGTGTGAAGACAGCGGATTTCCAGAATTGAACGCCCGTGATGAACGGGTGGAATGGTTGAAAAACTTTCCAAGAGGATTTTGAAATGGCAGCAATTACTGCAGCGCTGGTCAAAGAACTGCGCGAGCGTACCGGCGAAGGCATGATGGATTGCAAAAAGGCCCTGGAAAAGGCCGGCGGCGACATCGAGAAAGCCATTGACGACATGCGTGCCTCGGGCGCCATCAAGGCCGCCAAGAAGGCTGGCAACGTTGCCGCTGAAGGTGCTATCGCCGTCAAGACCGACGGTAAGGTCGCCGTTCTGCTGGAAGTGAACTCGCAGACCGACTTCCTGGCCCTGCAAGACGACTTCAAGACTTTCGTTGCCGAAAGCCTGGAAGAAGCCTTCGCCCAGAAGCTGACCGACGCCGCTCCGCTGATCGCTTCGCGTGAAGCCGCTCGTGAAGCCCTGGTCGCCAAGTGCGGCGAGAACGTCAACATCCGTCGTCTGGCTCGCGTCGAAGGCGACGTGGTCGGTGCCTACCTGCACGGCAACAAGATCGGCGCTGCCGTCGTTCTGAAAGGCGGTGACGTAGAGCTGGCCAAGAACATCGCCATGCACGTTGCAGCTTCGAACCCTGAGTTCCTGGATTCGTCGGAAATCTCCGCCGAGGCCATCGAGCGCGAGAAGGGCGTCTTCCTGCAGCTGAACGCCGACAAGATCGCTGGCAAGCCGGAAAACATCGTTGAGAACATGATCAACGGCCGTATCACCAAGTTCAAGGCAGAAGCCTCGCTGAAAGAGCAGGCCTTCGTCATGAACCCGGAAGTCAAGGTCGGCGATCTGGCCAAGAAAGCCGGTGCTGAAATCGTTTCCTTCACCTACTTCAAAGTTGGCGAAGGCATCGAGAAGCCGGTTGACGACTTCGCTGCCGAAGTTGCCGCCCAGGTCGCTGCCGCCAAGCAGTAAGACGGACTCGTCTGTCGCCCCGAAGAGGCTGCCCGCTCACGCGCGCAGCCTCTTTGTCAAAGCGCGCAAGGGTTTATCTGGCCCTGTGCGCTGGCACTGAAGCAGTGCCACGCTACAGTTAGCAGGCTGCACACAGCCCGCACGGAATTTTCTAAAAGTACGCCGCAGGAGAGACTCGCAATGGCTCAGCAGGTGAGTGGTCGCCAACCTCGCTATAAACGCATTTTGCTCAAACTTAGCGGCGAGGCCCTGATGGGCTCGGAAGACTTCGGGATCGACCCGAAGGTGCTGGACCGCATGGCCCTGGAAGTTGGCCAGCTGGTCGGTATCGGTGTCCAGGTCGGCCTGGTGATCGGTGGTGGTAACCTGTTCCGCGGCGCCGCGCTCAGTGCAGCCGGCATGGACCGCGTCACGGGCGACCACATGGGCATGCTGGCCACTGTAATGAACGCACTGGCCATGCGCGATGCGCTGGAGCGCTCGAACATCCCGGCACTGGTCATGTCTGCCATCTCCATGGTCGGCGTCACCGATCATTACGATCGTCGCAAAGCTATTCGCCACCTCAACTCCGGGGATGTGGTAATTTTCTCCGCCGGTACCGGCAATCCGTTCTTCACCACCGACTCCGCAGCCTGCCTGCGTGCCATCGAAATCGATGCCGACGTGGTGCTGAAGGCGACCAAGGTCGATGGTGTGTACACTGCCGACCCATTCAAGGATCCGCATGCCGAGAAGTTCGACCACCTCACCTACGACGAGGTGCTGGATCGCAAGCTCGGTGTCATGGACCTGACCGCAATCTGCCTGTGCCGCGACCACAAGATGCCATTGCGGGTATTCAACATGAACAAGCCTGGCGCCCTGCTGAACATCGTGGTGGGTGGCGCTGAAGGTACTTTGATCGAGGAAGGCGAAGCATGATCAACGACATCAAGAAAGACGCGCAGGAGCGCATGGGCAAGTCCCTCGAGGCGTTGGCCCGCAACCTGGCAGCGATCCGCACCGGTCGCGCCCACCCAAGCATCCTGGATGGCGTCAAGGTTCCGGCCTGGGGTAGCGAGATGCCGCTGAACCAGGTGGCCGCGATCACCGTCGAGGACGCCCGCACCCTCAAGATCGTCGCCCACGACAAGAACCTCAGCGCCGCGATCGAGAAGGCCATCCTGACCTCCGACCTGGGCCTGAACCCGTCGAGCGCCGGTACCACCATTCGCGTGCCGATGCCGGCCCTGACCGAAGAAACCCGCAAGGGCTACACCAAGCAGGCCAGCGGCGTTGCCGAGGATGCCAAGGTTGCCGTGCGCAACGTGCGTCGCGACGCATTGGCCGACCTGAAGAAGCTCACCAAGGACAAGGAAATCAGCGAAGACGAAGAGCGTCGTGCAGCTGACGAGATCCAGAAGCTGACCGACAAGTTCGTGGCAGACGTCGATGCTGCGTTCAAAGCCAAGGAAAAGGACCTGATGGCCGTCTGAGGCCAGGACTTTTTCATGGAAAAGACCAAGCAGGCGGCACCCTCGTCGGTGCCGCGTCACGTCGCTATCATCATGGACGGCAACAACCGCTGGGCGAAAAAGCGCCTGCTGCCTGGCGTTGCCGGGCACAAGGCCGGCGTCGATGCGGTGCGTGCGGTGATCGAAGTCTGTGCCGAGGCCAAGGTCGAAGTGCTCACGCTCTTCGCCTTCTCCAGCGAGAACTGGCAGCGTCCGGCCGATGAGGTGGGTGCGTTGATGGAGCTGTTCTTCTCGGCCTTGCGCCGCGAGGCCAAGCGCCTGAACGACAACAACATCTGCCTGCGCATCATCGGTGACCGCTCGCGCTTCCATCCGGAGCTACAGGCCGCGATGCGAGAAGCCGAAGCGCTGACCGCCGGCAATGATCGTTTCATCCTGCAGATCGCTGCCAACTATGGCGGTCATTGGGATATCGCCCAGGCTGCCCAGCGCCTGGCGCGCGAAGTCCAGGCCGGCCATCTGCGCCCGGACGATATCACGCCCGGTCTGCTGCAGACCTGCCTTGCCACGGGGGACCTGCCGTTGCCCGACCTGTGCATTCGCACCGGCGGCGAACACCGCATCAGCAACTTCCTGTTGTGGCAGTTGGCCTACGCCGAGCTGTATTTCTCCGACCTGTACTGGCCGGACTTCAAACACGAGGCCATGCGTAATGCACTGGCCGATTTCGCTTCGCGCCAACGCCGCTTCGGTAAGACCAGCGAGCAGGTCGAGGCTGGAGCTCGTGCTTAATGCTTAAACAACGCATCATTACCGCGCTGATCCTGTTGCCGATCGCGCTGGGCGGTTTCTTCCTGCTCAACGGCGCGGATTTCGCCCTGTTCATCGGTTTCGTGGTGACCCTTGGTGCCTGGGAATGGGCGCGTCTGGCCGGGTTGATGGCCCAGCCATTGCGCATCGCCTATGCCGCCGTGGTCGCTGGAGCGCTGATGGTGCTCTACCTCATGCCGGACCTTGCGCCCTGGGTGCTGGGGGCGTCGGTGATCTGGTGGGGCCTGGCGACTTGGCTGGTGCTCACCTACCCACGTAGCGCTGAGTTGTGGAGCAGTGCCGCCTGCCGTCTGCTGATCGGTCTGCTGGTGCTGTTACCCGCCTGGCAAGGCCTGTTGCTGCTCAAGCATTGGCCATTGGGCAATGGCTTGATCCTGGCGGTGATGGTGCTGGTCTGGGCTGCCGACATCGGTGCATATTTCTCTGGTCGTGCCTTTGGCAAGCGCAAGCTGGCGCCGCACGTCAGCCCCGGCAAGAGCTGGGAGGGTGTGTATGGCGGCATGGCCGTGAGCCTGTTGATCACCCTGGTGGTCGGGCTCGTGCGCGACTGGGGGTTGGGGCAGTTGCTGCTCGGCCTGGTCGGCGCGGTGATCGTGGTCATGTCGTCGGTGGTTGGCGACCTGACCGAAAGCATGTTCAAGCGTCGCGAAGGCATCAAGGACAGCAGTAACCTGCTGCCTGGTCATGGCGGCGTGCTGGATCGTATCGACAGCCTGACCGCGGCGATCCCGATGTTCGCCGTGCTGCTCTGGGCGGCCGAATGGGGTGTGATGTGAGTCATCCGCAGCGGATTACCGTGCTCGGTGCGACCGGGTCGATCGGCCTGAGTACGCTGGATGTGATTGCCCGTCACCCCGAGCGCTACCAGGTGTTTGCCTTGAGCGGCTATTCACGCCTGGATGAATTGCTCGGCCTGTGCCTGCGCCATCGTCCGGCGTATGCGGTGGTGCCGGACGCCGACTCGGTCGCCCGCCTGCGTGAAGGGCTGGCGGCGGCGGGCAGCACCACCGAAGTGCTGGAAGGCGAGGCAGGTCTCTGCCAGGTTGCGTCTGCCAGCGAAGTGGACACCGTGATGGCTGCTATCGTCGGCGCTGCTGGTCTGCGTCCGACCTTGGCGGCGGTGCAGGCCGGCAAGAAGGTGCTGCTGGCCAACAAGGAGGCGCTGGTGATGTCCGGCGCGCTGTTCATGGAAGCGGTGCGCACCAGTGGTGCAGTGCTGCTGCCGATCGACAGCGAGCACAATGCCATCTTCCAGTGCTTGCCCGGCGACTATGCCCGTGGCCTGGCGCACGTTGGTGTGCGTCGTATCCTGCTGACGGCGTCTGGTGGGCCCTTCCGTGAAACCTCGGCGCAGGCGCTGATGGACGTCACGCCGGAGCAGGCCTGTGCTCATCCGAACTGGTCGATGGGGCGCAAGATTTCGGTCGACTCGGCAAGCATGATGAACAAAGGGCTCGAGCTGATCGAGGCCTGCTGGCTGTTTGATGCTGCGCCAGCCAAGGTCGAGGTGGTGGTACACCCGCAAAGTGTGATCCATTCGCTGGTCGACTATGTGGATGGTTCGGTGTTGGCGCAGTTGGGCAACCCGGACATGCGGACACCGATCGCCAACGCTCTGGCATGGCCTGAGCGGATCGATTCCGGTGTCGCGCCGCTGGACCTGTTCGCGGTCGCCCGTCTGGATTTCCAGGCGCCCGACGAGCAGCGATTCCCCTGCCTGCGCCTGGCGCGAGAAGCTGCCGAAGCGGGCAACAGTGCGCCTGCCGTGCTCAACGCCGCCAACGAAGTGGCGGTCGAGGCATTTCTCCAGCGGCGTATCCGCTTCCCGGAAATCGCGGGTATGATCGAACAGGTGCTCGAGCAGGAGTCGGTAGTGCCGTTGCCTTCGCTGGAATCGGTGTTCGCCGCCGACCAGCGGGCCCGGGAGCTGTCCCGGGAATGGTTGAGGCGCCACGGCCGCTGATTTCCCGTCGGCCCCAGGCCTGGCTGAACGTCATTCGGAGATGGATATGACTGCGCTCTACATGATTATCGGCACCCTGGTGGCTCTGGGTGTACTGGTCACCTTTCACGAATTCGGCCACTTCTGGGTGGCACGCAAGTGCGGAGTGAAAGTCCTGCGCTTCTCGGTGGGGTTCGGCACGCCGTTGGTGCGCTGGCACGACCGCCATGGCACCGAGTTTGTCGTCGCAGCGATTCCGCTGGGCGGCTACGTCAAGATGCTCGATGAGCGCGAAGGCGATGTGCCGCCCGCGCTTGTTGATCAATCCTTCAATCGCAAATCGGTTGGACAGCGTATTGCTATCGTTGCCGCCGGTCCGATTGCCAACTTCCTGCTCGCCATCCTGTTCTTCTGGGTGGTCGCCATGCTCGGCAGCCAGCAGGTGCGTCCGGTCATCGGAGCGGTCGAGTCGGGCAGCCTGGCGGCATCTGCAGGCCTTGTGGCAGGCCAGGAAATTGTTTCGATCGATGGCAAGCCGACCAGTGGCTGGTCGGCGGTCAATCTGCAACTGGTGCGTCGCCTGGGCGAGAGCGGCAGCTTGCGGGTGGGCGTGCGCGACGACGGCGCCACGCTGGAGCGTCAGCATGAAATCCGCCTGAATCAATGGCTCAAGGGTGCCGATGAGCCTGACCCGATCCAGTCCCTGGGGCTGCGCCCCTGGCGGCCGGCGGTAAGTCCGGTGCTCGCCGAAATCGATCCCAAGGGCCCGGCCGCTGCTGCCGGGCTGAAGACCGGCGATAGACTCCTGGCACTCGATGGTGTCGCACTGGGTGACTGGCAGCAGGTGGTGGACACTGTTCGGGCGCGCCCCGAGGCGAAGGTGCTACTGCGTATCGAGCGTGATGGCGCGCAGCTGGGACTGCCGGTGACGCTGGCGCGCAAAGGGGAAGGGCAGGCGTCCGGAGGTTATCTGGGGGCTGGCGTCAAAGGCGCCGAGTGGCCTGCGAACATGCTTCGAGAGGTCAGCTACGGGCCGCTGGAGGCGGTCGGCGAGGGGCTCTCGCGCACTTGGAACATGAGTGTCCTGACCCTTGAATCGCTGAAGAAAATGCTGTTCGGGGAGCTCTCGGTAAAAAACTTGAGCGGACCGATAACCATTGCTAAAGTGGCGGGCGCTTCAGCCCAGTCGGGCGTTGGGGATTTCCTGAATTTCCTAGCCTACCTGAGCATAAGCCTGGGGGTTCTGAACCTGCTGCCCATCCCGGTACTGGATGGGGGGCATTTGCTGTTCTACCTGATCGAGTGGGCGCGCGGTCGTCCGCTCTCGGATCGGGTGCAAGGTTGGGGGGTCCAGATCGGTATCAGTTTGGTCATTGGGGTGATGTTGCTCGCCCTGATCAACGATCTGGGTCGACTTTAACGCTTCGCTCTATTGCGAACCTGCCGCCGTGCTGCGGTGGCGGGTTGTTTATTGCCAGTTGGAATAAAAGGACTTCATGAAACGTCTGCTGCTAACTGCGGTCCTCTCCGCACTGATGATCGCTGAAGTTCACGCCGAGTCCTTCACCATCTCCGATATTCGTGTCAACGGCCTGCAGCGGGTTTCCGCCGGCAGCGTGTTCGGCGCGTTGCCGTTGAACGTAGGCGACCAGGTCGATGACCGCCGCCTGGTGGAGTCGACTCGCTCGCTGTTCAAGACCGGTTTCTTCCAGGACATCCAGCTGGATCGCGACGGCAATGTCCTGATCATCAACGTGGTCGAGCGCCCATCGGTGTCGAGCATCGAGATCGAGGGCAACAAGGCGATCAGTACCGAAGACCTGATGAAGGGCCTGAAGCAGTCCGGCCTGGCCGAGGGCGAGATCTTCCAGCGCGCCACGCTCGAGGGCGTGCGTAACGAGCTGCAGCGCCAGTACGTGGCCCAGGGCCGCTACTCGGCCGAGGTCGATGCCGAGGTCGTGCCGCAGCCACGCAACCGTGTCGGCCTGAAGATCAAGATCAACGAAGGTACCGTCGCGGCGATCCAGCACATCAACGTGGTGGGCAACACCGTGTTCAGCGACGAAGACCTCTCCCAGCTCTTCGAACTGAAAACCACCAACTGGCTGTCGTTCTTCAAGAACGACGACAAGTACGCACGTGAAAAACTCTCCGGTGACCTGGAGCGTCTGCGTTCCTATTACCTGGACCGCGGCTACATCAACATGGACATCGCGTCCACCCAGGTATCGATTACCCCGGACAAGAAGCACGTCTACATTACTGTCAACGTCAACGAAGGCGAGAAGTACACCGTTCGTGACGTGAAACTCTCCGGTGACCTGAAAGTGCCGGAAGACCAGGTCAAGTCGCTGTTGCTGGTGCAGCCAGGCCAGGTCTTCTCGCGCAAGGTGATGACCACCACCTCCGACCTGATCACCCGTCGACTGGGTAACGAAGGCTATACCTTCGCCAACGTCAACGGCGTGCCGCAACCTAACGACCAGGATCACACCGTCGACATCATGTTCGTCGTCGATCCGGGCAAGCGTGCCTACGTCAACCGCATCAACTACCGCGGCAACACCAAGACCGAAGACGAGGTGCTGCGTCGCGAGATGCGTCAGATGGAAGGTGGGTGGGCATCCACTTATCTCATCGACCAGTCCAAGACCCGCCTCGAGCGCCTGGGCTTCTTCAAGGAAGTCAACGTCGAGACGCCGCCGGTGCCAGGCACCGACGACCAGGTCGACGTCAACTATGCGGTCGAGGAGCAGGCTTCCGGTTCGATCACCGCCAGCGTCGGTTTCGCCCAGAGCGCGGGCCTGATCCTGGGTGGTTCGATCAGCCAGAGCAACTTCCTGGGTACCGGTAACAAGGTGTCCATCGGCCTGACCCGAAGCGAATACCAGACCCGATACAACTTCGGCTTCGTTGACCCCTACTTCACTGCCGATGGCGTGAGCCTGGGCTACAACGCCTTCTACCGCAGCACCAACTACGATGACCTCGATGTCGACGTGGCGAGCTATGCAGTAGACAGCCTCGGTGCCGGCGTCAGCCTGGGTTACCCAATCAGCGAGACCTCGCGCCTGACCTACGGCCTGACCGTGCAGCAAGACAAGATCAAGACCGGCCGCTACACCGTCGACGAGATCTTCGACTTCCTCGACAAGGAAGGCGACAACTTCCTGAACTTCAAGGCGTCGATCGGCTGGTCCGAATCGACCCTGAACAAAGGCGTGCTGGCAACCCGTGGTCATTCGCAAAGCCTGACTCTGGAAACTACCGTACCGGGCAGCGACCTGTCGTTCTACAAGCTTGACTACCGCGGCCAGCTGTTCAAGCCACTGAGCAACGACTACACCCTACGCCTGCATACTGAGCTGGGCTATGGTGATGGTTTCGGCGGTACCTCGGGCCTGCCGTTCTACGAGAACTATTATGCGGGTGGCTTCAACTCTGTCCGCGGCTTCAAGGACAGCAGCCTGGGCCCACGCAGTACGCCGAGTCGTGGCGAAGGTAATCCGGGGGGCAAACCAGGTACCATTCGTGACCCGGACCAGGACCCGCTGCCGTTCGGTGGTAACGTCCTCGTACAGGGTGGTGTCGAGCTGCTGTTCCCGCTGCCGTTCGTCAAGGACCAGCGTTCGCTGCGTACCTCGGTCTTCTGGGATGTGGGTAACGTGTTCGACACCAACTGCGGCTCCAAGCCTGACTGCGCGAAGGTCGGTTTCTCCGACATGGCCAGCTCCGTCGGCCTGGGCGTGACCTGGATTACCGCGCTGGGCCCGTTGAGCTTCAGCCTGGCGATGCCGATCAAGAAGCCGGACGACGCCGACACCCAGGTGTTCCAATTCTCTCTGGGCCAGACTTTCTAAGCTTGGCCCTTGCTTAACGACAACGGTTTATCCAGGAGTGCATCGTGCGTAAGTTGACTCAACTGGCCGTAGTGGCCGCGGCGCTGGTCGCCACCCCGGCTTTCGCCGAAATGAAGATTGCCGTTCTGAACTACCAGATGGCGCTGCTCGAATCAGACGCCGCCAAAAAGTACGCTGTCGATGCCGAGAAGAAGTTCGGCCCGCAACTGAACCAGCTGAAAACTCTGGAAAGCAGCGCCAAGGGCATCCAGGATCGACTGATCAAGGGTGGCGACAAGATGCAGCAGCAGGAGCGTGAGCGCCTGGAGCTCGAGTTCAAGCAAAAAGCCCGTGACTTCCAGTTCCAGTCCAAGGAACTCAACGAAGCGAAGGCCGTTGCTGATCGCGACATGCTCAAGCAGCTCAAGCCCAAGCTCGACGGTGCCGTCGAGGAAGTCATCAAGAAAGGTGGTTTCGACCTGGTGCTCGAGCGTGGTGCGGTAATCGATGTCAAACCTCAGTATGACATCACCCGCCAGGTCATCGAGCGCATGAACCAAGCGCGTTGATATGACCGTGACCATGACGCTCGGTCAGTTGGCCGAGACCCTCGGGGCCACGCTCAGTGGCCCCGAGTCGCTTGAAATCACCGGGCTGGCCACCTTGCAGGAGGCTGGTCCGGGGCAGTTGAGCTTCCTCGCCAATCGTCAGTACCGCAAGTTCCTGGATGACAATCGGGCGGCAGCGGTACTGATCAAGGCCGAGGATGCCGAAGGCTTCAGCGGTAACGCGCTGATCGTCCCCGATCCTTACCTGGCTTATGCTCGTATTTCTCACTTGTTCGATCCCAAGCCCAAGGCTGTGGCGGGAGTTCATCCCAGCGCCGTGGTAGCTGACGATGCCCAGGTGGATGCGAGCGCCAGCATCGGGCCGTTCGCGGTCATCGAAAGCGGTGCGCGCATCGGTGCGAACGTGACCGTTGGCGCACATTGCTTTGTCGGTGCCCGCTGCATCATCGGCGAGGGTGGCTGGCTTGCCCCGCGTGTGACGCTGTACCACGATGTCACCATCGGCAAGCGTGTGGTCATTCAGTCGGGTGCGGTGATCGGTGGTGAGGGCTTCGGTTTCGCCAACGAGAAAGGTGTCTGGCAGAAGATTGCCCAGATCGGCGGCGTGACGCTGGGTGACGATGTGGAGATCGGTGTCAACACCGCTGTGGACCGTGGCGCGCTGTCTGACACGCGAATCGGCAATGGCGTCAAGCTCGACAACCAGATTCAGATCGCCCACAACGTGCAGATCGGAGACCATACCGCAATGGCGGCTTGCGTCGGAATTTCCGGCAGCACGCGTATCGGCAAGCACTGCATGATTGCGGGCGGCGTCGGCATGGTTGGTCATATCGATGTTTGCGACAACGTCTTCGTCTCCGGTATGACCATGGTCACCCGCTCGATCACCGAGCCGGGCGGCTATTCTTCCGGTACTGCCATGCAGCCGTTGGCCGAGTGGCGCAAGAGCGCAGCGCGTATACGCCAGCTCGACGAGATGTCCAAGCGTCTGCAGCAACTGGAAAAACGCGTCGAGACCGTGACCTCAGGTGGCCAGCCGGCATCAGAAGGCTGATACCATTTCCTGAGCAAGAGTGAACAGTCGCTAGCTGGCTCCTCTTTGGACTGCAAAAGGAGCGTGTGGTCAGCACCTGCGCTCCCTATTCTTATTACAGGCTTCCCCCCGAAATGATGGACATCAACGAGATTCGCGAATACCTGCCTCACCGTTACCCGTTCCTGCTGGTGGACCGGGTCACGGAGCTGGACTTCGAGGCCCAGAGCATTCGTGCCTACAAGAATGTCAGCATCAACGAGCCGTTCTTCAACGGCCATTTCCCGGCGCACCCGATCATGCCGGGCGTGCTGATCATCGAGGCAATGGCCCAGGCGGCCGGAATTCTCGGCTTCAAGATGCTCGATGCGAAGCCTGCCGATGGCACTCTTTATTACTTCGTCGGCTCCGACAAGCTGCGTTTCCGTCAGCCGGTGTTGCCGGGTGACCAGCTCGTGCTGGAAGCCAAGTTCCTCAGCCGCAAGAGCATGATCTGGAAGTTCGAGTGCCGTGCTCTGGTCGACGGCAAGCCGGTCTGCTCGGCCGAGATCACCTGCGCGGAACGCTCCCTATGAGTTCGATTGATCCGCGGGCGATCATCGATCCCTCGGCCAAGCTGGCCGACGGCGTCGAGGTCGGCCCTTGGTCGATCGTAGGCCCCGATGTCGAAATCGGGGAGGGCACCGTCATTGGTCCGCACGTGGTGCTCAAGGGGCCCACCCGGATCGGCAAGCACAATCGCATCTATCAGTTCAGCTCCATCGGCGAAGACACGCCCGACCTCAAGTACAAGGGGGAGCCGACGCGCCTGGTGATCGGCGATCACAACGTGATCCGCGAAGGTGTCACCATTCACCGCGGTACTGTGCAGGACCGTTCGGAAACCACGCTTGGCGATCACAACCTGATCATGGCCTATGCCCACATCGGCCATGACAGCGTGATCGGCAACCATTGCATCCTGGTCAACAATACGGCGCTGGCCGGGCATGTGCACGTGGGCGACTGGGCCATCCTGTCCGGCTACACCCTGGTGCACCAGTATTGCCATATCGGCGCTCACGCGTTCTCTGGCATGGGCACGGCGATCGGCAAAGATGTTCCGGCGTTCGTCACGGTGTTCGGCAGCCCGGCCGAGGCGCGCAGCATGAACTTTGAAGGTATGCGCCGTCGCGGTTTCAGCGACGAGGTCATCCATGACTTGCGCCGTGCCTACAAGATCGTCTATCGCCAAGGCTTGACCGTGGAAGAGGCGATCAAGGAGCTGGACGAACTGGCCGGGCAGCACCCGGAAGTCGAACTGTTCCGCCAGTCGATCCTCAATTCTGCCCGCGGCATCACCCGCTGACATGGCGTCGCTTTGCGTAGCGCTGGTCGCCGGTGAGGCCAGCGGCGACATCCTCGGCTCCGGCCTGATGCGCGCGCTCAAGGCGCGTCATCCCGATGTGCGTTTCATTGGTGTCGGCGGCCCGTTGATGGAAGCCGAAGGGCTGCAGTCGTATTTCCCCATGGAACGCCTGGCGGTCATGGGGCTGGTCGAAGTCCTGGGGCGCCTGCGCGAGCTGCTCAAGCGGCGCAAGGACCTGATCCAGACACTGATCGGCGAGAAGCCCGACGTGTTCATCGGCATCGACGCACCGGATTTCACCCTCAATATCGAACTGAAGCTGCGTCAGGCCGGGATCAAGACCGTGCATTACGTCAGTCCATCGGTCTGGGCGTGGCGGCAGAAGCGTGTGCTGAAGATTCGTGAAGGTTGCGACCTGATGCTGACGCTGTTCCCCTTCGAGGCGAAATTCTACGAAGAAAAGGGTGTGCCGGTACGTTTTGTCGGCCATCCGCTGGCCGATACCATCCCGCTCGAGGCCGATCGCACTGCCGCGCGCGCAGCGCTGGGGCTGGGCGAAGGGCCGCTGGTAGCCTTGATGCCGGGTAGTCGTGGTGGCGAAGTGGGGCGGCTCGGCGAGTTGTTCCTCGAGACCGCCAAACGTCTGCAAACCCTGGTGCCGGGTGTGCGTTTCGTGTCGCCCTGCGCCAATCCTGCACGACGTGCCCAGATCGAACAGATGCTGCAGGGGCGCGAGCTCCCATTGACCTTGCTCGATGGGCAATCGCACCAGTCGTTGGCGGCCTGCGATGCGGTCCTGATTGCCTCGGGTACTGCCACGCTCGAAGCTTTGCTGTACAAGCGCCCCATGGTGGTCGCCTATCGCCTTGCGCCGCTGACCTTCTGGATTCTCAAGCGCATGGTCAAGAGTCCCTATGTGTCGCTGCCCAATCTGCTCGCCCAGCGCCTGCTGGTCCCTGAGCTGCTGCAGGACGCCGCAACGCCTGACGCTTTGGCGGCCACGCTGGCACCGTTGGTGACGCAGGGCAATGAGCAGACCGAAGGCTTCGACCAGATTCACCGCACCTTGCGCCGTGATGCGTCCAACCAGGCTGCCGACGCAGTGCTGGGCCTGCTGAAGGATCGATGACATGCAGATGGGACTTGATTTCAACCTGGTCGAAGACCTGGTCGCGGGTGTAGACGAAGTCGGGCGTGGCCCGCTGTGCGGAGACGTGGTCACGGCAGCGGTGATCCTCGATCCGCAGCGGCCGATCCTTGGCCTGAACGACTCGAAGAAGCTCACCGAGGCACGTCGTGAGTTGCTGTTCGACGAAATCTGCGAAAAGGCACTGGCCTTTTGCATCGCTCGTGCCACGGTCGGTGAGATCGACCAACTGAACATCCTGCAGGCCACCATGCTGGCCATGCAGCGTGCGGTGGAAGGGTTGAGCGTCACGCCGAAACTGGCGTTGATCGATGGCAACCGCTGCCCGAAACTGTCGGTGCCAGCTGCGCCGGTGGTCAAGGGGGATTCCCAGGTGCCAGCCATCGCCGCTGCTTCGATCCTGGCTAAGGTCACGCGTGATCGCGAGATGAGCGCGTTCGAGCTGATCTACCCGGGTTACGGCATCGGCGGGCACAAAGGCTACCCGACGCCGTTGCACCTCGAAGCTCTCGCGCGGCTGGGGCCTACGCCCATTCATCGGCGCTCGTTCGCACCGGTGAGGGCCGCCTGGGAAGTCCTTGAAGGGCGTGCCAGTACGCTGATCTGATCTGTCGGGGGCG
>NZ_JABWRO010000102.1:0-22869 GCF_014268985.1 Pseudomonas sp. RW10S2
GCCGCTGCGACTTGCCCGCGAAGAGGTCGGCACTGACAGTACGAAAACCGTTGCCCCACGGGGCCTCGTTTGCTCCTAGCTTTTTTGACTCGCCTGCAACCCCGCCAGCAGCAACCGCTGGTACAGCTCCTCCTTCAGCCCCTGCGGTTCACTCAGCCCCATCCGCAGCAGATGCGCCGGATAGGCCTGAGGTTCTGGCGCATCCAGCGCAGCCTTGCCCAACTCCAGCACCTCGCTCAGCTTGAACTTGCTCTTGAGCCAGTTCAGCGCCCGCAGCAGGTCCTGCTCCTCAGGCGTGAAGTCGCTGCCCAGCGGATACTCGGGGAACAACCCCGCATGCCGCGCCTTGACCGCCTCCAGGCGCTCGGGCGTGTTGTCGGTGAAACGTGCCGATAGCTCAAAGTCCCGCGCCAGCTTGCCGGCCTGCTTGGCCTGCTCCATCAAAGGCTTCTGGAAACGTGAGTCGCTGATCGCCAGCAGCCGTGCGATCACCTCGCTGTCGGTCTGCCCACGCAGGTCGGCGATGCCGTATTCGGTGATCACGATGTCGCGCAGGTGTCGGGGAATGGTGCAATGGCCGTACTGCCAGAACACATTCGACGTCACCTCGCCACCCGCCTCGCGCCAGCTGCGCAGAAGCAGGATCGAACGCGCGCCCTCCAGCGCATGGCCCTGGGCGACGAAGTTGTACTGCCCGCCCACGCCGCTGAGTACCCGGCCATCCTCCAGTTGATCGGCCACCCCGGCGCCGAGCAGGGTCATGCCGAACACCGTGTTGACGAAGCGCGCATCGCGGCGCTGGCGACGTTTGAGCGCTTCGTCGCCATACAGCTCGTTGATGAAGCTGATGGCGGTCATGGCGAAGCGCTTGCGCTGTTCAAGAGGCATCTGCCGCAAGCGCCGGTAGAAATCCGCGCTACCGAGGAAGAATCCGCCATGCACCAGCACGCCCTGCTCGTCGGCCGGACGCCGCACCACGCCCGCTTCGGCCAGCGCCAGCAGGCCGTTGACGAACATCTCGCTGCAGCCGTAGAGCCCCTGAGCAAAGGCATCCATACCACCCTCACGCTCGATCAGCGTTTTCCAGGGGTTCAGGTCCAGGTCTTCGAGCAGCGCGCGGTAGCTGTCGTTGTCGCCCTGACGCGCGAGCAACGCAGCAGCCACGGCATCGCCCATGGCGCCGATGCCGATCTGCAGGGTGCCACCATCGCGCACCAGGGTGCTGGCGTGCAGGCCGATGCAATGATCCTGGAGGGTGACCGGCATGTTCGGCGTGGAAAACAGCCGACGCTGCTCGGGAGTGTCGATCAGCAGGTCGAAATCCTGGGCCGCAAGCTCGGCGTCGCCCGGCATGTAGGGCAGTTCGACATGCACCTGGCCAAGCAGCAGGATGGTTTCGCCGGCGGCGCGGCGCTTGGCGATCATCGGCAGCAGGTCGAGGGTGATATCGGGGTTGCAGGCCAGGCTCAGGTGATCCGGACGCTCGGGCGTGGCGGCGACGATCTGGGCGATGAGGTTCAGGCCCTTGGCGTTGATATCGCGCGCAGCGTGGCTGTAGTTGCTACTGACGTAGTCCTGCTGGGCGGTCTCGCTGTGCAGCAGCGAACCGGGCTGCATGAAGAACTGCTCGACACGGATGTTGGCCGGGAGGGTGTCGTTGCGCAGGTCGGCGAGGTAGTCGAGCTCTTCGTAGTCGGCGAACACGCGCTCGACGAAGGGTTCGAGGAAACGCCGCTGCAGGCCGTCACCCAGCGGCGGTCGGCCCAGGCTGAGGGCGGTGTAGATCGTCAGGCGGCGCTCGGGCAGGTCTCGGATGCGCGCATAGAGGGCGTTGACGAAGGCATTGGGTTTGCCCAGGCCAAGGGGCAGGCCCATGTGGATATGGGCGGGGAGACGGGCCAGGACCTGGTCGACGGCCTGGTCGATCGAGCAGCGGTGGGGCATGGGGGGCTCCTGTGGCTTTTTCGGGGCGTACAGGCTGTGACCATTACCCTAGCTGATTTGCTGAGCGGGCCGGCGCTTTCGCGGGCAAGCCCGCTCCTACGGGCAGATTCCCCCGCAAATGCAAAGCCCGCCATCGATGGCGGGCTTTGCGCAAATCCGGTCCGGCCTACAGCCCCGACATTTTCTTGATCGCACCCTTGAGCTCGTCGTCCGAGCAATCCGCACAGGTCCCCTTGGGCGGCATGGCGTTGATGCCAGTAATGGCCTTGGCCAGGATGCCGTCGAGGCCGCCCTGGTGATCGGCGCGCTCTTTCCAGGCGGCCGTGTCGCCGATTTTCGGCGCGTTCAGCAGGCCCGTGCCATGACAGGCATTGCAGTGCTTGGCGATGATTTCATCGGGCGTCTTGGCGCCACCGCCACCGGCCGATACGGCCACTTCCATGCCCTTGCACTCCTGGCCCTGGACGCACACCTGCCCCACCGGTTCCAGGCGCTTGGCGATGTCGTCATTGGTCGCAGCGGTTGCATTGAGTGCCCAGAGGGCGAATACGGCTGCTGGTACGGCCAGCATCTTCTTGATTTGGTTCACGCGTACACCCTCATGGTGGCTAATCACGCCCGCGGCCACGGTTGGCGAGCGTTGAAAAGTATAGCGGCTACCCGGAAGGCGTGAAACGACCCCACACAGGAAAGGGGTATTGGCGAAACAATACGCTGCGCTGGATCAAAAGTTCGAAGGCGTGGCAGCACTGATCAGGCGGGCAGGTTCTTCGAAAGGGTTGCGGAAGCGGTGCGGGCGGGTGCTCTCGAAGTAGTAGCTGTCGCCCGCTTCGAGGATGAAGGTCTCCGCCCCGACCACGAGTTCCAGGCGGCCTTCGAGCAGGATTCCGGTCTCTTCGCCATCGTGGGTGAGCATCTCCTCCCCCGTGTCGGCGCCCGGTGGATAGACCTCGTTGAGAAAGGCGATGGCACGGTTGGGGTGCGATTTGCCGACCAGCTTCATGGTCACCGCACCGTCGGAAATGTCGATCAGCTCGTGGGCCTTGTAGACGATCTGGGTAGGGCTTTCAGGGGCCAGCTCGACGGAAAAGAACTCGACCATCGACATGGGAATGCCGCTGAGCACCTTGCGCAGGGAGCTGATCGACGGGCTCACGCTGTTCTTCTCGATCATCGAGATGGTGCTGTTGGTTACGCCCGCCCGTTTGGCGAGTTCGCGCTGGGACAGGCCCTTGAGCTTGCGGATGGCTTGCAGTCGTTCGCCGACGTCCAAAGCTTGCGCCTCCAGAAACGGTCGAGGTGGGGTCAAATGTGAACGATATCATGGCAATGCCGTTCAGTATTTACAACACGCAAGACCCCAGCCTGTCCGCTTCAGCGCCTCATTCGCCGTAATAATCCAGCGGTACGCGCCGCAGATTGCAGAAGATCTGGTAGGGAATGGTGCCCGCCTGCTGCGCCACGTCACTGGCCAGGACCTGCTTGCCCCACAGTTCGACCGGGCTGCCGACACCCGCCTCGGGCACTTCGGTGAGGTCAACGCAGAGCATGTCCATCGAGACCCGGCCAATCAGTTGAGTCCGCTTGCCGGCGACCAACACCGGGGTGCCAGTGGGCGCGTGGCGTGGGTAGCCATCGGCGTAACCCATCGCGACCACGCCAACCCGGGTCGGGCGCGGGCTGGTGAACTTGGCACCGTAGCCGACCGGCTCACCGGTTGGCAGTTCGCGCACGCTGATGATGCGCGATTGCAGGGTCATCACCGGTTGCAGGCGCGCAGCTGCGGGCTGCGCGACCTCGAACGGCGTGGCGCCGTACAGCATGATGCCTGGGCGTACCCAGTCGCTCGGCACCTGCGGCCAGCCCAGCACGCCGGGGGAGTTGCGCAGGCTGCACTCGGCGGCCAGCCCCTGGCGGGCGGCCTCGAACACCGCGACCTGCTGCTCGGTGGTCGAGGCATCGAGTTCGTCGGCGCGGGCGAAGTGGCTCATCAGCACGATGCGCGCGACCTTGCCGCTGGCCAGCAGACGCTGGTAGGCCTCGTGGTAGTCCTTGGGGTGCAGGCCGACGCGGTGCATGCCGCTGTCGAGCTTGAGCCAGATGTTCAGCGGCTTGCGCACGGCGGTCTGCTCGATCGCTTCGAGCTGCCACAGCGAGTGCACCACGCACCACAGGTCGTGCTCGGCGATCAGCGCCAGCTCGCTGGCCTCGAAGAAGCCTTCGAGCAGCAGCACCGGAGCCTTGATCCCTGCGGCACGCAGCTCCAGGGCCTCTTCGATGCAGGCAACGGCGAAACCGTCAGCCTCGGTTTCCAGCGCCAGGGCGCAACGTACCGCACCGTGGCCATAGGCATCGGCCTTGACCACGGCAAGGGCCTTGGCACCGGACAGTTCACGGGCCAGACGGTAGTTGTGACGGAGGGCTTGGAGGTCGATCAGGGCACGGGCGGGGCGCATGGAGGGCAGCCTTCTGGTGGATCTGTTTATGACGGAGGAACGGTGCTGGCCTATTCGCGGGCAAACCCGCTCCCACAAGTCCTCATCCTGCCGTGGGAGCGGGCTCGCTCGTGAGGAAGCCAGCGCTGAAATTACTGGTGAGCCGACACCGGGCTACCTTGGCCAGCACTCTCGCGGCTGTTGCCATAGCGCGAGATATCCAGACCTTCGGCACTGATCTGCGGCTTCTTGCGCGCGATCAGGTCGGCCAGCAGGCGACCGGAACCGCAAGCCATGGTCCAGCCAAGGGTGCCGTGACCCGTATTCAGGAACAGGTTGCGGAACGCAGTACCGCCGACGATCGGGGTGCCATCCGGAGTGGCCGGGCGCAGGCCGGTCCAGAAACTGGCCTGGCTCAGGTCGCCGCCGCGAGGATAAAGGTCGTTGACGATCATCTCCAGCGTTTCGCGTCGACGCGGGTTCAGCGACAGGTCAAAACCGGCGATTTCAGCCATGCCACCGACACGGATACGGTTGTCGAAACGGGTGATGGCGACTTTGTAGGTTTCGTCGAGAATGGTCGAGGTCGGCGCCATGTCGGCATCGGTGATCGGCACGGTCAGCGAGTAGCCTTTGAGCGGATACACCGGTGCCTTGATGCCCAGCGGCTTGAGCAATTGCGGCGAATAGCTGCCCAGCGCCAGCACGTAGCGATCGGCGGTTTCCAGCTTGCCGTCGATCCACACGCCATTGATCCGGTCACCGGCATGGTCCAGGCGCTGGATGTTCTGGCCGAAACGGAACTCGACGCCCAGCTTGATGGCCATATCGGCCAGCTTGGTGGTGAACAGCTGGCAGTCGCCGGTCTGGTCGTTGGGCAGGCGCAGGGCGCCAGCAAGGATGTCCTTCACGCCCGCCAGCGCAGGCTCGACGCGGGCGATGCCGTCGCGGTCGAGCAGCTCGTAGGGCACGCCGGACTGCTCGAGCACCGCGATATCCTTGGCTGCGGCATCGACCTGGGCCTGGGTGCGGAACAGCTGGGTGGTGCCCAGGGTGCGGCTTTCGTAGGCGATACCGGTTTCGGCACGCAGCTCGTCGAGGCAGTCGCGGCTGTACTCGGACAGGCGCACCATGCGCTCCTTGTTCACCGCATAGCGATTGGCGGTGCAGTTGCGCAGCATCTGCGCCATCCACAGGTACTGGTCGACGTCACCGGTCAGCTTGATGGCGAGCGGTGCGTGGCGCTCGAGCAGCCACTTGATGGCCTTGAGCGGCACGCCGGGCGCGGCCCAGGGCGAGGCATAGCCGGGCGAGATCTGGCCAGCGTTGGCAAAGCTGGTTTCCATGGCCACCGCCGGCTGGCGATCGACCACTGTCACTTCGAAACCTTGCCGGGCCAGGTAGTAGGCACTGGCGGTTCCGATCACACCGCTACCAAGTACCAGAACTCGCATCGTCTATCCCTCGCACGCGGTACACCGCAGTCTTTTGTTGAAATGGCATGGATGCGCGCAGTATAAGAATCTCCGCCCAGTGCATTTCACTATATAAAAACCTATATTTGGCGAGAATTCTCGGCAAAAACGCCTTTCACGGAGGGGCATCCCCTATGAGAACCCAACACCAGAGCAAACGTGAACTGGACAAGATCGACCGCAACATCCTGCGCATCCTGCAGAACGACGGCCGTATCTCCTTCACCGAACTGGGCGAGAAAGTCGGGTTGTCGACCACCCCCTGCACCGAGCGTGTCCGCCGCCTGGAACGTGAGGGCATCATCATGGGCTACAACGCCCGCCTCAATCCGCAACACCTCAAGGGTAGCCTGCTGGTGTTCGTCGAGATCAGCCTGGACTACAAGTCCGGCGATACCTTCGAAGAGTTCCGCCGCGCCGTCCTCAAGCTGCCCCATGTACTGGAGTGCCATCTGGTGTCGGGCGACTTCGACTACCTGGTGAAGGCGCGCATTTCCGAGATGGCCTCGTACCGCAAGCTGTTGGGCGACATCCTGCTCAAGCTGCCGCATGTGCGCGAATCGAAGAGCTACATCGTGATGGAAGAGGTCAAGGAGAGCCTCTGCCTGCCGATTCCGGACTGAACCGTCAGACCAGCACCTGGCGGGTACTGGCGATATAGCCATGGATCAGCCGCTCGGCCTCGGGCTCGATCGGCTGCTGCGGACCACGACCACGGGGGCAGGCCATGCGCGGCGTGGTGCCGAACAGGCGGCAGATCAGCGGGCGCTCTTCATAGACAGTGCAGCCTTGCGGACCGAGGTGCACGCAGTCCAGGCGCTCCAGCGCGGCATCCTGCTCGGCCTGGGTCTTGCGCGGCAGACGGGCCATCTCTTCGCTGGACGTGGTGACCGGGCCGCAGCAGTCGTGGCAGCCCGGCTCGCATTCGAAGGACGGGATGAGTTCGCGCAGGAACTGGATCTTGTGGTTGCAGGGCATGGGCGGTGTGTCATCGGGGTTTGTGAGGATTATAGGGCCATTCGTGGAACAAGCCTTCGCCCGGTTGCCCAACCGCGAAACCCCGGCTTATCCTCGCCCCCTTCGCACCGACCCCAGGGCCTCTCCAGATGATCAACAGCGCGCAGCACGCCGCCTCCTACTATGCCGCCAGCAGCGCGCCGCAACCGGATTACCCAAGCCTGGAAGGCGAGCACAGCGCTGACGTGTGCATCGTCGGCGGTGGATATTCGGGCTTGAATACCGCCATCGAACTGGCCGAGCGCGGCTTTTCGGTGATCCTGCTCGAAGCCCGCAAGATCGGCTGGGGCGCCAGCGGTCGCAATGGCGGGCAGTTGATCCGCGGTGTCGGCCACGATGTCGAGCAGTTCCTGCCGGTGCTTGGCGAGGATGGCGTACGCAGCCTCAAGTTGATGGGCCTGGAGGCCGTGGAGATCGCACGTCAACGTATCGAGCGCCACGCCATCGGCTGCGACCTGACCTGGGGTTACTGCGACCTGGCATACAAGCCCGCCGAGCTGGACGGTTTCGCTGAAAACGCCGAAGAACTGCGCAGCCTGGGCTACCGCCACGAGGTCCGCGTGGTGCCGGCCTCCGAGATCCGCAGCGTGGTCGGCTCCGACAGCTTCGTCGGCGGCCTGGTCGACATGGGCTCGGGCCACCTGCACCCACTCAACCTGGCTCTGGGCGAAGCGGCCGCCGCCGAGCGCCTGAGCGTGAAGCTGCACGAGGGTTCGGCAGTAACCCGTATCGACTACGGCCCGCAAGTTCAGGTGCACACGTCGCGGGGCCGGGTGCGCGCCAGTACGCTGGTGCTGTGCACCAACGCCTACCACAACGACCTCAACCGCGAACTGGGCGGCAAGGTGCTGCCCGCCGGCAGCTACATCATCGCCACCGAACCCCTGGGCGAAGCACGTGCCCGCCAGTTGCTGCCACAGAACATGGCCGTGTGCGACCAGCGCGTGGCACTGGATTACTTCCGCCTGTCCGCCGATCACCGTCTGCTGTTCGGCGGCGCCTGCCACTACTCCGGGCGCGACCCGAAGGACATTGGCGCCTACATGGGCCCGAAGATGCTCAAGGTGTTCCCGCAGCTGGCCGGTGTGCGCATCGACTATCAGTGGGGCGGCATGATCGGCATCGGCGCCAATCGCCTGCCGCAGGTGGGGCGCCTGGCCAGCCAGCCCAACGTCTATTACGCCCAGGCCTACTCCGGCCATGGCCTGAACGCCACGCACCTGGCCGGACGCCTGCTGGGCGAGGCCATCAGCGGCCAGCAGGCGGGGCGCTTCGACCTGTTCGCCAAGGTGCCGCACGCGACCTTCCCTGGCGGCAAGCACCTGCGCTCGCCGCTGCTGGCGCTGGGGATGCTCTGGTACCGGTTGAAGGAACTGCTCTGATCACGCTCGCCAGAATGGCTTGCACCCTTCCTCCCGGGCCTGCTGGCGGCTGATGCCGATATCCAGCAGTTGCTGATCGCTCAACTCGCGCAGCGCCCTGCGCGAGCGCCAGCGATGCACCATCAGCCCCAGGCGCCCCAAGCCCACAGGGGCGCTGGAAACCTTGGGCCACTGCCCTGCGCGCAGTTCTTCCGCCAACAGTTGCAGCCGTACATCGCTCAAGCCGTTCATTGCCATGTCTCCTGATTACCTCGAAAGCTGGAGAAAGCATGCGCTCGGCAGACATGTACGATACAGATTCAACCCAGCGTTATTATTTCCATACAGAATTGGCAAAGCGGCGGCTGAATGCAGTATTTTTGGCCAATCTGTATCGCTCACCTTGCCCCCTGTGTGCAGGAGTATGCCGTGACCCTCTACATGAACCTCGCCGAATTGCTCGGTGCCCGGATCGAACAAGGCCTGTATCGTCCTGGCGAACGCCTGCCGTCGGTGCGCTCATTGAGCCTTGAGCACGGCGTCAGCCTGAGCACCGTACAGCAGGCCTATCGTCAGCTGGAGGACAACGGCCTGGTGGCTCCGCGCCCCAAGTCCGGCTACTTCGTCACGGAAAATCGCAGCCTGCCGGCCCTGCCCGCCATCAGCCGCCCCGCCCAACGCCCTGTGGATATCTCCCAGTGGGAGCAGGTGCTCGAGCTGGTACGCGCCAGCCCCCACCCGGACGTGATCCAGCTCGGCCGCGGCATGCCCGACATCGAAAGCCCGACGCTCAAGCCCCTGCTGCGCAGCCTTGCCCAGCTCAGCCGACGCCTGGACATGCCAGGGCTGTACTACGACAACATCCACGGCAACGATGTCCTGCGCGAACAGATCGCCCGCCTGACGCTCGACTCAGGCTGCAACCTCGGGCCGGGCGACCTGGTGGTGACCACCGGCTGTCATGAAGCACTGTCGACCAGCATTCGCGCAGTGTGCGAGCCGGGCGACATCGTCGCGGTGGATTCGCCCAGCTTCCACGGCGCCATGCAGACACTCAAGGGCCTGGGCATGAAGGCGCTGGAGATCCCCACCGACCCGACCACAGGCATCAGCCTGGAGGCGTTGGAACTGGCGCTGGAGCAGTGGCCGATCAAGCTCATCCAGATCACCCCCAGCTGCAACAACCCGCTGGGCTACATCATGCCCGAGGCGCGCAAGAAGGCCCTGCTGACCCTGGCCCAGCGCTACGACGTGGCGATCCTCGAAGACGATGTGTACGGCGACCTGGCCTACACCTACCCACGCCCACGCACCATCAAATCGTTCGACGAGGATGGCCGCGTGCTGCTTTGCAGCTCGTTCTCCAAGACCCTGGCGCCGGGCCTGCGGGTCGGCTGGGTGGCGCCCGGTCGCTACCTGGAGCGGGTGCTGCACATGAAGTACATCAGCACCGGCAGCACCGCCTGCCAGCCCCAACTGGCGATCGCCGACTTCATCGCCGAAGGCCACTACCAGCCGCACCTGCGCCGGGTCCGGGCGCAGTACCAGCGCGCCCGCGACCAGATGAGCGACTGGGTGACCCGCTACTTCCCGCCCGGCACCCGCGCCAGCCGGCCCCAGGGCGGCTTCATGCTGTGGGTGGAACTGCCCGAGAGCTTCGACACCCTGCGACTGAACCGTGCGCTGCTGGAACAGGGCGTACAGATTGCCGTAGGCAGCATTTTTTCGGCGTCGGGCAAGTACCGCCACTGCCTGCGCATGAACTTCGCCACCCGCGCCACCCCGGAAATCGAGGCGGCGGTACGCAAGGTAGGTGAAACTGCCTATCGCCTACTGGCGCAGGACAGCGGCGCCGGGTAACTTTGCAGCGCCTTCCGCGGTCCAACCTTCCAGTGACCTGTCGTACAGGACGATTCGCCCTTGAGACTCCAGCGCGTTCTGCCTCTGCTGCTGGTGCTGCTGCTCGGCCTGAGCGGCTGCGCCAGCATCGATACACCTCGCGACGTGAGCCAGGCGCTGCCGGCCAACGACTCGGCGTTCGGCCGCTCGGTCCAGCGCCAGGCTGCGCCCTATGAGGGGCGCTCCGGCTTTCGCCTGCTGCCCAACAGCAACGAAGCCTTCCGCGCCCGTGCCGAGCTGATCCGCAACGCCCAGACCAGCATCGACCTGCAGTACTACATCGTCCACGATGGCCTGAGCACCCGCGCCCTCGTGCACGAGCTGCTGCGCGCCGCCGACCGCGGCGTGCGGGTACGCATCCTGCTCGACGACACCACCAGCGATGGCCTGGACAGCCTGATCGGCACCCTTGCTGCCCACCCCCATATCCAGATCCGCGTGTTCAACCCGCTGCACCTGGGCCGCAGCACCGGCCTGACGCGTGCCATGGGGCGGCTGTTCAACCTGTCGCTGCAGCACCGGCGCATGCACAACAAGCTGTTCCTGGTCGACAACAGCATGGCCATCGTCGGCGGGCGCAACCTGGGCGACGAGTACTTCGACGCCGAGCCCAACCTGAACTTCACTGACATCGACCTGCTGGGTGTAGGGCCTGTGGCCGAGCAGCTCGGGCATAGCTTCGACCAGTACTGGAACAGCGCCCTGAGCCGGCCGATCGGCGACTTCCTGTGGAGCACGCCGGACGCCAGCGACCTGCGCGCCAGCCGCCAGCGCCTGGAAACCTGGCTGGCGCAGGCCAGGGTGCAGCGCAAGGCTTTGTACGACCGACTGATGGCCTATCAGAGCGAGCCACGCCTGGACATCTGGCGCAACGAGCTGATCTGGGCGCACAGCCAGGCGCTGTGGGATGCGCCGAGCAAGGTGCTGGCCCGCGGCGAGCCAGACCCGCAGTTGCTGATGACCCAGCAACTGGCGCCCGACCTGAAGAACGTACACCGCGAGCTGATCCTGGTGTCGGCCTACTTCGTGCCGGGCGAGCCAGGCCTGCTGTACCTCACCAGCCGCGCCGACGCCGGCACCTCGGTCAAGCTGCTGACCAACTCGCTCGAAGCCACCGATGTGCCGGCCGTGCACGGCGGCTATGCGCCCTACCGCCGCGCCCTGCTCGAGCATGGCGTGGAGCTGTTCGAGCTGCGTCGCCAGCCCGGAGACCCCAGCGCCGCGCGCGGCGTGCTCAGCTTCAAGGGTCAGTCCGATTCGAGCCTGCACAGCAAGGCGATGGTCTTCGACCGGCGCAAGACCTTCATTGGATCTTTCAATTTCGACCCGCGTTCGGTGCTGTGGAACACCGAGGTCGGGGTGATGGTCGACAGCCCGGAGCTGGCCGAGTACACCCGCGCACTGGCTGAACAGGGCATGGCGCCGGCGTTGAGCTACCAACCGAAGCTGGTGGACGGGAAGATGGTCTGGGTGACCGAAGACAATGGCCAGATACATACCCTGACCGCTGAGCCGGGCGGGATATGGCGCCGGTTCAATGCCTGGGTGGCCAAGGCAGTGGGATTGGAGAAGATGCTGTAGTAGCGGGCCGTATAACGGCCCGCGCCCTTCAGGCAGACGCCGGCTCGAACGCGCCGGGACGCCGGGTCAGCAGCACCAGCCCTGCAGCCCCTGCAGCCATCAGGAACAGCAAGGCATGCCCACTGACCCACTGGCTCCCTGCCCCGGCCAGCAAAGGCCCGAGCAAACAACCGATACCCCAGAGTTGCGCCACGTGGGCGTTGGCACGCACCAATGCGTCATCGCGATAACGCTCGCCGATCAGGATCAGCGACAGGGTGAACAAGCCCCCCGCGCTCGCACCGAACAGTACCCACAGCGGCCACACCGCCGGGGTGTGCAGCAGCAGCGGAATCGCCAGACTCGAACCCAGCAGACTCACAGCACAGCCACTGAACAAGGCTTGCCGGGACATGCGATCGGCAAGGGCGCCGATCGGCAACTGCAGTACGGCATCGCCGACCACGACGGTACTGACCATGAACAACGCCACTTCGGCGGTGAAGCCCTGCTGCAATACGTACACCGGCAAGAGCGTCAGGATCATCGCCTCGAATGCCGCGAACAACGCAATGGCCCAGGCGATTACCGGCAAGCGCCGGCAGAAGGCGAACAGGTCGCGGAAGGTCACGCTGCACGCCTCGGTCGACGGTGCACCACCGCGGCCAAGCAACAGCAAGGGCGCGACCAGCAGCAGACCGGTGGCGGCCCAGAAACCGAAATCATCCTCCGAGCCGAGAAAGCCCAGCACCAGCGGCCCGGCCAGCTGGCTCAGGGCATAGCTGCTGCCATACAGCGCCACCAGCCGCCCCCGCCACTGCTCGACCACCAACTGGTTGATCCAGCTTTCGCCGAGGATGAACACCACCGTCAGCGACATGCCGATCAGCAGGCGCAGCGCCAGCCACAGCGCATAGCTGGGGAGCACCGCTACCAGCGCAATGGACAACGCACCGCCCCACAAGCACAGGCGCATCGCCGAAGGCACACCGACCCAGCCGGCCAGGCGACTGGCCAGGCTGGCGCCGAGCAGTACGCCGATTGCCGGCATCGCCGCCATCACGCCAATGGCGAACCCACCGTAGCCCCAGCCTTCCAGGCGCAGGGACACCAGCGGCGTGCTCACGCCGAGCGCAAGCCCGACACTGAGCACCGACGCCAGCACGGCAAAGTAGGTTCCCCAACGCATTGCAGCCTCCCAGGCAAATTTGTTCAGCCCCATTCGCGGGCAAGCCCGCTCCCACAGGTACGCCGCCGCTCTCAAGGACGGCGCTGGGCCTGTAGGAGCGGGCTTGCCCGCGAAGAAGACGACCGGATTACAGCTTGATCCAGGTCGCCTTCAGCTCGGTGTATTTCTCCAGTGCATGCAGCGACTTGTCACGGCCGTTGCCCGACTGCTTGAAGCCGCCGAACGGTGCGGTCATGTCGCCGCCATCGTACTGGTTGACCCATACACTGCCGGCACGCACGGCGCGGGCAGTCTTGTGCGCCTTGGAGATATCGGCGGTCCAGATGCCGGCTGCCAGGCCATACGGGGTGTCGTTGGCGATGGCGATGGCTTCTTCGGCGGTGTCGAAGGCGATCACCGACAGCACCGGGCCGAAAATTTCTTCCTGGGCGATCTTCATGGCGTTGGTCACGCCGTCGAAGATGGTCGGCTCGACGTAGGTGCCGCCGGTCTCTTCGAGGATGCGCTTGCCGCCCGCGAGCAGCTTGGCGCCGTCCTGATGACCGGCGTCGATGTACGACAGCACGGTATTCATCTGCTGGGTATCGACCAGCGCACCGACGGTGGTAGCCGGATCCAGTGGGTTGCCGGGCTTCCAGGCCTTGAGGGCCTCGACCACCAGCGGCAGGAACTTGTCCTTGATCGAGCGCTCGACCAGCAGACGCGAGCCAGCGGTGCAGACCTCGCCCTGGTTGAAGGCGATGGCACTGGCAGCGGCTTCGGCAGCGGCCTGCAGGTCGGGGGCGTCGGCGAAGACGATGTTCGGGCTCTTGCCACCGGCTTCCAGCCAGATACGCTTCATGTTCGATTCGCCGGCGTACACCATCAGTTGCTTGGCGATCTTGGTCGAACCAGTGAACACCAGGGTATCGACATCCATGTGCAGGGCCAGGGCCTTGCCGACGGTGTGGCCGTAGCCAGGCAGCACGTTCAGCACGCCTGCCGGGATGCCGGCCTCGATGGCCAGTTGAGCGATGCGGATGGCGGTCAGCGGGGACTTCTCGGAAGGCTTGAGCACCACCGAGTTGCCGGTGGCCAGCGCCGGGCCGAGTTTCCAGCAGGCCATCAGCAGCGGGAAGTTCCAAGGGACGATGGCGCCCACGACGCCTACCGGCTCGCGGGTGACCAGGCCGAGCTGGTCATGCGGGGTCGGTGCGACCTCGTCGTAGACCTTGTCGATGGCTTCGGCGGTCCAGTGGATGGCCTGGGCAGCGCCCGGGATGTCGATGGTGGAGGAGTCGCCGATCGGCTTGCCCATGTCCAGGGTTTCCAGCAGCGCCAGTTCCTCGACATGCTTGCGCAGCAGGTCGGCGAAGCGGATCAGCTTGGCCTTGCGCTTGGCGGGAGCCAGTTGCGACCAGACGCCGGAGTCGAAGGTGGCGCGGGCGTTTTCCACGGCGCGGTTGGCGTCGGCCAGGTCACAACTGGCAACCTTGGCCAGGAAACGTCCGTCGACCGGGCTCAGGCACTCGAAGGTTTCGCCGGAGGCGGCGTCGGTGTATTCGCCGTTGATGAAGGCACGGCCTTCGATCTTCAGTTGCTGGGCACGCTGTTCCCAATCCGCACGAGTCAGGGTGGTCATACGAAACTCCTCCTCTTGTTAAGGTGCAGCCCCGTATTGAGGACTCACGGGCACTGTCAGAAATTCTGGCCGGGCGACAAGCGCACACGGGCATCCGACACCCTAAACCAGGCCGGTTAAACTATCAATATATTTGACACGAATGGCTTAAAAGCCTACTGATGTGCATTTTATTAAACAACAACAGGGTATCCAGCATGAGCATCGACAGCATCATCGACTTCGCCCAGGTCCTCACCGAAGCCGAGCGCTATCGCCCGGCGGCCGAGAAGATCCTCAAGGGCGAGCCGGACCAGGCGGTTTACAACCACTATTCGAGCCCCTGCGGGCAGTTTGCCGCAGGCGTCTGGGAGGGTGAGGTCGGCCAGTGGACGGTGAACTACACCGAGCACGAGTATTGCGAGATCGTCCAGGGCGTATCGGTGCTGCGCGACCAGGACGGCGGCGCCAAGACCCTGCGGGCCGGTGACCGTTTCGTCATCCCGGCCGGCTTCAAGGGCACCTGGGAGGTGCTGGAGCCGTGCCGCAAGATCTATGTGATGTTCGAGCAGAAGTGACAGGGCTTGCGAGGATTAAGTACCGCATCCGTCGAACGAGGATTGCAACGATGGCAGCGTCCACTTCCGGACAGTCGACAAGGAACAGCATATGACTACCGACATCCTCGCCCCTGCACGCCACGTCATCGGTTCGCGCTACGTTGAAAGCGTGAACGCCTATGTTCTCGAGCTGACGGGCCTGGCAACCGTCCGGGTTGTTACCGGTGCAGACCTGCGGGACTTCAAGCACGACCAGGTCAGGATCGATGTAGACGAAGAAGGCTTCATAACCGGCCTGCGCAACTGCTGAAACCTGCGGCGCGCGCACTAGCCTGAACAGACAGCAATAAAAAAACCCGCTTCCTTTCGGTTGCGGGTTTTTTTGGTTGCCGGATCAATTACTTGATCTTGGCTTCCTTGTACACCACGTGCTTGCGAACGACCGGATCGTACTTCTTGATCTCGATCTTGTCCGGAGTGGTGCGCTTGTTCTTGTCGGTGGTGTAGAAGTGGCCGGTACCGGCACTCGAAACCAGACGGATCAATTCACGCATGATGTTCTCCCTTAAACCTTGGCGCCAGCTTTACGGATGTCGACCAGAACGGCATCGATGCCGCGCTTGTCGATGATACGCATGCCTTTGGCGGAAACGCGCAGACGCACGAAACGATTCTCGGATTCAACCCAGAAACGGTGGTGCTGCAGGTTCGGCAGGAAACGACGACGGGTTTTGTTGTTTGCGTGGGAAATGTTGTTCCCGGTTACCGGACCCTTACCGGTAACTTGACAGACTCTCGACATGCCTCAGCCCTCTAAAACCACATGCCCAACCCGGCATGGGTTGGCCGCTTAATCTCTCAGTCTATGGCGCCAAGGCGCCGTGTTTCCGGGGGTCTTATCGAACCGGCTCAAATGAGCGACAGACCGAGCCCCTAGAAAAGAGCGCTGCTTTATACCAGAAAGGGTCGGCCACAACAACAGAAGATGCACATTCCGATCGGGCCGATCGCGCCCGGCCAGCATAGCGACAAGGCCCGCGCACTGTCGACCGCTCGTCGCCGCACGGCATAAAAATCAGGTGGCCATTTCCCGACTGGCACACTAGGGTAGGACGTTTCCTATTCCAGACTGCACTGGCAGATGGGCCCCTGACCAGCCGAGGATCCACCATGCGCGTCGCCGCCCTTTCCGTTCTATTCACTTCCCTGCTCGCCGCAGGTCTTGCCCAGGCAGCGCCGCTGTCGGTGTGCACCGAGGCCAGCCCGGAAGGTTTCGACGTGGTTCAGTACAACTCGCTGACCACCACCAACGCCTCGGCCGACGTGCTGTTGAACCGCCTGGTCGAGTTCGACGCCGCCCAGGGCAAGGTGGTGCCGAGCCTTGCCCAAAGCTGGACGGTCTCCAAAGACGGCCTGGTCTATGACTTCACGCTGCGCAATGGCGTGAAGTTCCACAGCACCGACTACTTCAAGCCGACCCGCGAGCTGAATGCCGACGACGTGCTGTTCAGCTTCCAGCGCATGCTCTACCCCGCCCATGCCTGGCACAAGACCGCACCTGGTGGTTATCCGCACGCCCAGTCGCTGCAGCTGGGCAGCCTGATCAAGTCGATCGAGGCGCCCGACCCGCAGAGCGTGCGCTTTACCCTCACCCACCCCGACGCGACCTTCCTGGCCACCCTGAGCATGGGTTTCGCCTCGATCTACTCGGCCGAGTACGCCGACAAGCTGATGAAGGACGGCACGCCCGAAAAACTCAACAGCCAGCCCATCGGCACCGGCCCGTTCGTGTTCCAGCGCTTCCAGAAGGACGCCCTGGTGCGCTACCGCGCCAACCCTGACTACTTCGACGGCAAGCCTGCGGTCGACCCGCTGGTGTTCGCCATCACCACCGACCCGAACGTGCGCCTGCAGAAGCTCAAGCGCAACGAATGCCAGGTGGCCCTGTCGCCCAAGCCGCTGGACATCGCCGAAGCTGCCCAGAACGACAAACTCAAGGTCGCCTCCACCCCGGCCTTCATGACCGCCTTCGTCGCCATCAACAGCGAGCACCCGCCGCTGGACAAACCCGAAGTGCGCCAGGCGATCAACCTGGCCTTCGACAAACCGGCCTACCTCAAGGCGGTGTTCGAAGGCACCGCCACCGCCGCCAACGGCCCCTACCCGCCCACCACCTGGAGTTACGCCAAGGACCTGCCCGGCTACGCGCTGGACCTGAAGAAAGCCAAGGCGTTGCTGACCAAGGCCGGCCTTGCCGACGGCTTCAGCACCACGATCTGGACCCGTCCGTCGGGCAGCCTGCTCAACCCCAACCCGAGCCTCGGCGCCCAGATGCTCCAGGCCGACCTGGCGAAAGTCGGCATCAAGGCCGAGATCCGCGTGATCGAATGGGGTGAGTTGATCCGCCGCGCCAAGGCCGGCGAGCACGACCTGCTGTTCATGGGCTGGGCGGGTGACAACGGCGACCCGGACAACTTCCTCAGCCCGCAATTCTCGTGCGCGGCGATCAAGTCGGGGACCAACTTCGCGCGGTTCTGCGACAGCCGTCTCGACCAGTTGATCAATGCCGGGCGTACCACCAACGACCAGAGCGTGCGCAGCAGGCTGTACCAGCAGGCACAGACGCTGATCCAGCAGCAGGCGCTGTGGCTGCCGCTGGCCCATCCGAAAGCCTCGACCTTGCTCAGCAGTCGCGTGAAGGGGTATCAGGTGAGCCCGTTCGGGCGGGTGGACTTCAGCAAGGTATCGGTGGAGCGCTGACTGACGTTCGGTGTCGGCCTTTTCGCGGGCAAGCCCGCTCCTACAGGGATTGGGCTGGCCTTTGGATTTTGGCAAGACAGTTGCTCCTATGCTCCGATCCATCCCTGCTCGACCATCGACAACGGCTCGCCATCGCCGACGATCACATGATCGAGCACGCGCACATCGATCAGCGCCAGTGCTTGCTTCAAGGTGCGGGTCAAATGCACGTCATCCTGGCTGGGCTCGCTGTTGCCCGACGGGTGGTTGTGGCACAGGATAAGCGCCGCCGCGTTGTGCGCCAGGGCTCGACGCACGACCTCGCGAGGATAGACGACCGCTCGATTGATCGTGCCTCTGAACAGGATCTCGAACGCCAGCGGCCTGTGCTTGTTGTCCAGAAACAGACACCCGAACACCTCGCTGCTCTCATGCCGCAGCATGGACTTCAGGTAGCGCCGCACTACCGTCGGACTGTCCATGGCCGATTCTCGCTCGATGGTGGTCGCCAGGTGCCGGCGCCCTATCTCCAACACCGCCTGTAACTGGCTGTACCTGACCGGCCCCAGCCCAAGTTCGCCCAGGAAAGCTTCCCGGTCGGCCTCAAGCAACTGACGCAGGCTGCCGAACTTCGCCAGCAACCCCCGCGCCAGCTCCACGACATTGCGACCACGCACGCCAGACCCTAGAAACACGGCCAGCAGTTCCGCATCCGACAGACTGCTCGCCCCACGCGCCAGCAACTTCTCCCTCGGCCGCTCGTCCAGCGGCCATTCCCTGATGTTCATACCCCTCCTTGCGTTGTACTGCGGTGCCTTCAAGCCCTGTGTTAATCTATTTCGCCTCGTTAAATGCGACGTTCTGCCGCAGGCAATTTCAAACGTCGCCGCCCGCTTTCACTGGAAAAAGGCAAGCCTATGCAGCGGCTGTATCGCAAGCGCATCGTTCTCGGCGTGGGTGGCGGCATTGCCGCCTACAAGAGCGCCGAGCTGATTCGCCGACTCCTGGAACACGGCGCGCAGGTGCGTGTCGTCATGACCCGCGGGGGGGCCGAGTTCATCACTCCGCTGACCCTGCAGGCGCTCTCCGGCCACCCGGTGCACATGGACCTGCTCGACCCCGCCGCCGAGGCTGCGATGGGTCATATCGAACTGGCCAAGTGGGCCGACCTGGTGCTGATCGCCCCGGCCACCGCCGACCTCATGGCGCGCATGGCCCAGGGCATGGCCGATGACCTGCTGACCACGCTGGTACTGGCCACCGACGCCACCGTCGCCGTCGCCCCGGCCATGAACCAGGCCATGTGGCGCGACCCGGCCACCCAGGACAACCTAGAGCTGCTCAAACGTCGTGGCATCCAGGTGTTCGGCCCCGCCTCCGGCAGCCAGGCCTGCGGCGACGTCGGCCTGGGCCGCATGCTCGAAGCCACCGACCTTGCCTGGTGCGCCGCCGAGAGCTTCAAGCGCCAGGCCCTGACCGGCAAGCACGTGCTGATCACCGCCGGCCCCACCCAAGAGAACATCGATCCGGTGCGCTACATCACCAATCATAGTTCCGGGAAGATGGGCTTCGCCCTGGCCGAAGCGGCCGCCGAGGCCGGGGCCCGGGTGACCCTCGTCACCGGCCCCGTGCACCTGGCAACGCCTGACCGGGTCAACCGCATCGACGTGGTGAGCGCGCGGGACATGCTCGCGGCCTGTGAAGCCGCGATGCCGTGCGACCTGTTCATCGCCTCGGCAGCAGTCGCGGACTACCGCCCCGAGGTGGTCGCCCCGCAAAAGCTCAAGAAAGACCCTACGACTGGCGACGGCATGCTGCTGCAGATGGTGCGCAATCCGGATATCCTTGCCACCCTCGCTGGCCGCGCCGACCGCCCGTTCAGCGTCGGTTTCGCTGCCGAGACCGAGCACCTGCTCGATTACGCCACGCGCAAGCTCAAGGACAAGAACCTCGACCTGATCGTCGCCAATGATGTGGCCAACCCCAGCATCGGCTTCAACAGCGAGGAAAACGCCCTGACCGTGATCGACCGCCAGCAGCACCAGACCCTCTTCGCGCAGACCAGCAAGGGCAAGATCGCCCGGCAACTGGTCGCCTTCATCGCCGAACGGCTCAATCAGGTTCAATAAGTTCCATGCACGCTCTTCAAGCCAAGATCCTCGACCCACGCCTGGGTACCGAATTCCCCCTGCCGCAATACGCCACCCCCGGCTCCGCCGGCCTGGACCTGCGCGCCCTGCTCAAGGAGGACACCGTCCTCGAGCCGGGCCAGACCCTGCTGATCCCCACTGGCCTGTCGATCTACATCGGCGATCCGGGGCTGGCGGCGATGATCCTGCCACGCTCGGGCCTTGGCCATAAGCACGGTGTGGTGCTGGGCAACCTGGTCGGCCTGATCGACTCGGACTACCAGGGCGAGCTGATGGTCTCGTGCTGGAACCGCGGCAACACCCCGTTCACCATCAGCATCGGCGAGCGCATCGCCCAGCTGATCCTGGTACCGGTGGTGCAGGCGCATTTCGACATCGTCGAAGCCTTCGACGAAACCCAGCGTGGCAGCGGTGGTTTCGGCCACTCCGGCACCCGCTGAGCCGACCGTCGGGGCCATGGACGGCGAACTCTCGGGGCTATCTACCGTCCAAGCGTTCAGTTTGCGCTTACCCAGAAGCCTTTGACCCTTGGAGTCCCCAGAGATGAACGACATGGCCCAACTGGTACCCGCATTGCCGGACAGCATCTTCCGTGCCTATGACATCCGCGGCATCGTCGGCAAGACACTGCACGCCGAAACCGCCTACTGGATCGGCCGCGCCATCGGTGCCCAGACCCGAGCCCAGGGCGAGCCGAAAATCTCCGTGGGCCGTGACGGCCGCCTGTCCGGCCCGATGCTGGTCGAGCAACTGATCCAGGGCCTGGTCGATGCCGGTTGCCAGGTCAGCGACGTCGGCCTGGTGCCCACCCCCGCGCTGTACTACGCCGCCAACGTGCTGGCCGGTACTTCAGGCGTGATGCTCACCGGCAGCCACAACCCGTCGGACTACAACGGCTTCAAGATCGTCATCGCTGGCGATACGCTGGCCAATGAACAGATCCAGGCCCTGCTGACCCGCCTCAAGACCAACGACGTACCGCGCGGCGAAGGCCGTGTGGAAAAGGTCGAGATCCTCGAGCGCTACTTCCAGCAGATCGTCGGTGACGTGAAACTGGCCAAGCGCCTGAAGGTGGTGGTCGACTGCGGCAACGGCGCCGCTGGCGTGATCGCCCCGCAACTGATCGAAGCGCTGAACTGCGAGGTGATCCCGCTGTTCTGCGAGGTCGACGGCAACTTCCCCAACCACCACCCGGACCCGGGCAAGCCCGAGAACCTCGAAGACCTGATCGCCAAGGTCAGGGAGACCGGCGCCGACCTCGGCCTGGCCTTCGACGGCGACGGTGACCGCGTTGGCGTGGTGACCAACACCGGCAGCATCGTCTACCCCGACCGCCTGCTGATGCTCTTCGCCCAGGACGTGCTGTCGCGCAACCCCGGCGCCGAGATCATCTTCGACGTCAAATGCACCCGTCGCCTGACGCCGCTGATCGAACAGCACGGCGGCCGCGCCCTGATGTGGAAGACCGGTCATTCGTTGATCAAGAAGAAGATGAAACTGACCGGCTCGCTGCTGGCCGGCGAGATGAGCGGACACATCTTCATCAAGGAACGCTGGTACGGTTTCGACGATGGCATCTACAGTGCCGCGCGCCTGCTGGAAATCCTCAGCAAGGCCGACCAGGATGCCGAAAACCTGTTCGCCGCGTTCCCGAACGATATTTCCACGCCGGAAATCAACATCGATGTGACCGACGAGAGTAAATTCAGCATCATTGATGCACTGCAACGCGACGCCGACTGGGGCGAAGCCAACCTGACCACCATCGATGGTGTGCGGGTCGACTACCCACACGGCTGGGGCCTGGTCCGCGCCTCCAACACCACACCGGTGCTGGTGCTGCGCTTCGAGGCCGACAGCGAGGCAGAACTCGACCGTATCAAGGCTGTATTCCGCACGCAGTTGCTGCGGGCCGAACCTGGCCTGCAACTGCCGTTCTGACCGACTATCTGTTCCTCACTGGAGCCCTGCATGACCCTCGATCGCGATGCCGCTTCCCATGTAGCCGAAGTTTTGTCCGAAGCGCTGCCCTACATCCGCCGCTTTGTCGGCAAGACCCTGGTGATCAAGTACGGCGGCAACGCGATGGAGAGCGAAGAGCTCAAGACCGGCTTTGCCCGTGACATCGTGCTGATGAAGGCGGTGGGCATCAACCCGGTCGTCGTGCACGGCGGCGGCCCGCAGATCGGTGACCTGCTCAAGCGCCTGTCGATCGAGAGCCACTTCATCGACGGCATGCGCGTCACCGATTCGGCGACCATGGACGTGGTGGAGATGGTCCTGGGCGGCCAGGTCAACAAGGATATCGTCAACCTGATCAACCGCCACGGCGGCAGCGCCATCGGCCTGACCGGCAAGGATGCGGAGCTGATCCGCGCCAAGAAGCTCACCGTCAGCCGCCAGACCCCCGAGATGACCACCCCGGAAATCATCGACATCGGCCATGTCGGCGAAGTCGTGGGCGTGAACACCGAGCTGCTGAACATGCTGGTCAAGGGCGACTTCATTCCGGTGATCGCGCCAATCGGCGTGGGCGCCAACGGTGAGTCGTACAACATCAACGCCGACCTGGTCGCCGGCAAAGTCGCCGAGGCCCTGAAAGCCGAGAAGCTGATGCTGCTGACCAACATCGCCGGCCTGATGGACAAGCAGGGCCAGGTCCTCACCGGCCTGACCACCGAGCAGGTCAACGAGCTGATCGCCGACGGCACCATCTACGGTGGCATGCTGCCGAAGATCAAGTGCGCACTGGAAGCCGTGCAGGGTGGCGTGAACAGCTCGCACATCATCGATGGCCGTGTGCCGAACGCGGTGCTGCTGGAGATCTTCACCGACAGCGGCGTGGGCACCCTGATCACCAACCGCAAGCGTCACTGATGCGTTGATCGCTGACCCGCTCCTGCAAAACCCCCGTAGGAGCGGCGGTTCGGCGCCCCGACT